>JAKJCH010000165.1 GCA_022706565.1 Bacillota bacterium
GCCCTCTCCGGCCCTGGCGGACGGACATGTCTACTTCACCTCCACCAACGGCAAAATGTATTGCTTCGGGAGCCCCTATACCCCTTGAGCATGATCCATTTTGCTCTGGATAACGATGATGAACCAAGAGGAGGTTGACGGGCAGTGAAGACTTTGAGGACGGGAAAGCTTTGGTTCCTGAGCATACTGGGTTTCTGTCTTGCCGGTTGCGCATCTACCTCTCCCAATATTCAGGGAGAACGGATGCGCGGTGAGGAAGCTCTTAATCAGGAACGATATGGAGATGCTATTTCCCATTTCAGGGAATATCTTTCAAAGGCTCCCAAGGATGGGGACGCGCATCTCAAACTTGGGTGCGCCCTGTTAACAAACGGACAATTGGATGAAGCGATACCCCAATTCAAAGACGCTATCAGACTGAAACCTGACGATCCACAAACGAAAATGCTCATCAAAAACAGCATCTTTGGAAAAGCGGAAAAATTATTCGAGGCGAACAAATACGATGTGGCGATAAGACATTTGATCAGCTTTCTGACTATCGATGCGAACGATGTCGATGCGCATATCCGATTAACCAGATACTTTTTGCACAAGGGGGATGACAGAAACGCAATGGGAAGCATAAGAAAGGCGGCGTCTCTCGACCCCAAAAACCCCGAAGTGATAGAATTACTAGACTTTTTTTCCAGGGGATTTCATTAAGGGCGCGCATCGCATAACCGCGCTGTAGAAAACTGAACTATAAGCTTTAAAAGGAGGTAACTTATGAATAAAAGCGTTATACTAACATTCATGTGTATTGGTCTGGTTGTGATGTCGCTCACGCCAAGCGCCTTCGCCACCAGCCCGACGGTTCACGCCTGGCCGAGCTTCAGGCACGATTTGCTGAACAGCGGGGCGGCGACGGGCAGCGGCTATCCCGCCACCGCAACCAAGCTCTGGATGGTAAACCGCGAAAACCGCGCGTATTCCGGCGGCACCGCGAAATCGCTTGGGCCGGTGGTAGTGGACAAGGGGATGGTCATCAGCACCGGTTCAGGGGTGGCTCAGGCCAACAGTCAGTTTGACGGGTCGCTGATCTGGGCCAAATATTTTCTCTGGCATGCACCCCAGGAGCCGGCCGACGCGCCGAGCGACTGGTGCTACCATGACATACCCGCGCTGGAAGGGAACACCGGGGTATGCTACACGACCGGGGACTGCCCCTCCTGGTGTTTTTCCTGCACCTCGACCCAGCCGGACTGCATCTATGACAGCGGATACGGCGGCACCGGTTTTTCTCTTATCTCCCCGCTTGATTTTCCTGACGGCTATGACCAGTTTCTCGCCGCTCCCACCCTGGATCCTTCCTACGGAAGCGACGGTTGCGTAATTTTCGGAACATTTGACGGCAGGGTCATTTCTCTGGATATGAGTGATGGTTCCACCATCTGGGAGAAGACTCCATATAAAGATCCGGGGGGGCCGAACGTGGGGAAGCCCTGGTACAATCAGAAATATGCCTGGCATCTTTCCCCCCCCTCCATTGCCGACGGCAGGGTGTTCATCGGATCATTCATGCCCAGTTTTTACGCGATATTCAGGCCATGGGCCTACGTTTCGGAAGGGCAGCCCGGTTATCCCTGGCCCACCATCGGGAATGACGCCACTCACTACTGGGCGGGGCGTGACGGATATTTTTACAGCATAGATGAGGACACCGGGTCTATTCTCTGGACCTGGGACCCGCGTGGGTGAGGGGTGACCAATATCCCTCCAGTTCTGGACGGGAAAGTTTTCATCGAGTCCGACACCCTTACCGATTATCATTACGGGCTGTTTGCCACCGTGGATGCCGCAACCGGTGAAGAGCTGTGGCACGTGGGCACCATACCATTGGCCCAGGGCGGCACCCAGGCCATCTCAGGTAATACCATCTACTGTCCCGGCGGGGACGGCGCCCTCTGGGCATTGAATGTCAATACCGGCCAGGTAAAATGGGGGTACCACGCCGGATTCAACGTACGTGGACACACCGCCGTGTGCGCCGCCCCCGCGGTGGACGAGGGCCGCGGCTGGGTTATCGGCGTTGCCGATACCGGCCACATGTTCGTGTTGAACAAAAATACCGGGCGGGTGGTGAAGGAGGCCTTTCTGGGCGTGGACAGCTGGAAGGTCTTTGATCCCCATCCGGATTCGGGCTACTGGCTCCCGGGATCAAGCGGCATCGCCATCGCGCCTCAAGACGGTTTGCTCTACGTGGCGGGAACCGATTACGACCACGCGTGGCTGGGATCGCGATTCAACCGCAGCAAGGAGAAGCTCTTCTGTTACGACTATGTCTCGAATCCCAACACCCTGGTCAAGGTATGGGAGTACCAGTTTTGCACCAATGACAATTGCAGCTCTCCGGGGAATCAGCTCATTATCGATGGTCACGGTCCTTATGTGGTGGCCTGGTATTCTCTGCCCTCTCCGGCCCTGGCGGACGGACATGTCTACTTCACCTCCACCAACGGCAAAATGTATTGCTTCGGGAGCCCGTTTGAAAAAGATTCCGATAGCGACGGCATACCGGATTATCTAGACAATTGTCCCCACAAATCCAACCCCGGTCAGGAAGACACCTATCCTCCGGGAGGCAATGGTTGTGGTAACGCCTGCGAGTGCGAGGGCAATTTCGACGGTGACGCGGATCAGGACGGAACTGATGTCGTAACCTTCAAAAAGGATTTCGGCCGGGGCGGAATCAGCAATCCCTGTACCAACACCAATCCCTGCAACGGCGATTTTAACTGCAGCGGGGGTGTCGACGGAACTGATGCGAAGGTGTTTAAAGTTGATTTCGGCAGGGGAATGGTCAACCCCTGTCCCAACTGCACAACCGTGCCGTGGTGCTCGTATTAAAAAGAAATGGTGGATGATTCATAAAACAGGGAGGAAGCAAATCCTGCATCCCGAGATGAAACAGAAAAGATAAAGAGAGCAAAAGTCAGCCGCTGCTGATTCCCGGTGGAGGCACAAAGCATAAAATTGCGGAGACCTTTCCCCCTCACCCCGGCCTTCTCCCGCCGGGGGAGAGGGGGAAACTGCTTTGAACCATGGCAAATAATTTGATTTTTTACTTAACCAACGTCTAAAAATATGATATAATTAAACAAAATTAGAGGTCGGCAAGACCGGAACCGATTTCCAATCGTTACCATGGGCTAACTCCTGAATACCGGTTTGTGCACAGCTACTTATTGAGGCGGTTGATGATGAGAAGAACATGGTTAGCCGGCATCGTAAGCGTTGTTGTCTTGTCTTGCATCATCGGCTTTTGCAATTATAGCCAGGCGAAGCCCGAGGGGAAATGATGACGAATTATTGTCGGTTGATATTAAGGATGCGCCCCTGGATGAAGTTCTGCGCAAGATAGCAGACCATACCGGTATTAGCTTTTCCCTGCCTCCGTCTCTTTGCAAAAACAGGCTTATGGTGAGATTTGCAAATTTCGACATTGATGCGGGAATAGATAAAGTTCTGAGTCCCTATAACCGTGTTTTCATTTATAACCAGGCAGCGGATCAACCTGACCAGCCGGGGGCCGGACAGTTGAGGGAAGTGAGAATCTATCTTCAGGATAGCGGTAAAAACCGGGCATCGGAAAAACC
>JAKJCH010000166.1 GCA_022706565.1 Bacillota bacterium
CTGATATGGATTGTTCTTTAATCACACCTACAACTCCTTATAAATCCCCTTGTTTCATCCTAATAAAAAGCCCAAGACGGGCCTCTTTCCTCACTTTCTTGCGATGTCCGCCAGCAGTATCGCTGCACCGAGGTGAATCCGGGTTCCTAGAGTTTGGGCCTGGAGAGACCCCATCCACCTTCCATATTTTAAAATTTTTAGGACTTTCCTGGGTCCTTTAATAATCTATCCCATTTACTGACAGAAATAAATAGTCTTCTAACGAATGCTTAAAAGTTTTTCCGTGTGCTGGACCATGTAATGACCGGCTGAAATAATAAAAAGCTCCCCGGCGGTGGAGGAATTGACCAGCGCCGGGTGAGCATGGCTGTGTCGATTCGATCGGTTGTTATGCCTCGGCGCGGCTGCAGGCGGCACAGACCTGCTGTCCGCTCACCAGCTGGCCATAGGCCTCCATAAAGGATTCCCCGCAGCGAGAGCATTGGACAAACGGGAACAACCGGGGCTTGCCCGGTATCTTTCTGACTATCTTATCGACCTGGAACAATTCCTGGTCGGACATCTCCAGCAATTCCTGCCCGCGCTCCTGCCGCATGGCGAAGAACTTCTGCTTCTCTTCCGGGGTGGCAGTTCCGAACTTGACCTTCTCATGCAGTACCAGAGGTTCATTGCTTTTCCAGACCGGGACCTTGAGGAGCAGCCGGTAGCCCTCCCCGCTGTTTTTGTCCACCCAGCTGAAGGCGAACTTGCCCTGGTTGTCGATGATGAGGCTATCATTGCCCAGGGTGCAGCCGGTTATCACCTGAACCCCATCTACTCCACATACTTCATTCTCCACCACCGCGTAATGACTAGCTCCGATATGCTGGCCGGGACGGCCCAATAGTTCCAGTATCAGCATACTGGCTCGCGATCCCACCACAATACCGGGGCAGACATGTCCGTGCAGGGCGGCTGCTTTTTCCCATGCCTGTTGGTCCATCATCCTTGTTACCCCCCTTCTTATAATTGCTCTAATTGAATCTTGAATAATATATCGTCGGCGAGCTCGGTAAACGTCTCCATATCGGGCTCCTGCCGGGCGGTTATAGTCAGGCGACGGCCCGGTTTCTCCCAGATGCTGCGGGACATGTTGTCATCTTCGCGGAATATGAAACGGGCAGGATGGGCCAGCCGGGCCCGGGTTATACCCTGTAGTGTATCGGCCAGGCAGGGTGAACCAATAACGGTTACCTTCAAGTCCGGGGTATTCAGCTGTCCCAGCAGCTTGTCGGCTACCAAGCCCATCCGCACCGCCAGGTACAGCCCCACACAGGCCTCCTGATGATGGGCGATGGCTTCTTCAAACATAATGTTGCGGCGCATCACCGGATCCAAAGCCCAGATGTATGGCGTTTTGGGGGAGAATATGATGTCGCCTTCGTAATAGGATTTGATATCCAAAACCGGGGTTCCATCTACTGCATCCAGCCCGCTCACCGTCAGCCGGTTGCCCTCCACCGCATCCAGGTGCACCAGGGTCAATGCGATTGGATTGGGACGATTGGGGGAGCGCAGGCCGAACACCCCGAATTCTGGTAATTGGGGGTTTATCTTCCGCGGCACGGTAGTCAGGACCTTTCGGTTGGATTGGTGGAACCACAGCAAGAGCCAGAGATGAGAGTTCTCTTCGATCCTCAGCAAAGCCGGGCTGTATTCCGGGAAAACCTCAACCACCGCACTTTTTCCCATCAAGGGTACGTCCTCCGGATTGGCCACCCCTGATTTCACCACCCCGATCGGTTTCAGGGATATGCTTATTTGTTCCTCCATTGGATTCACCTCTCTCTAATTATATTTCTTATTCTACCATCCAAACCTCCGGAGGAGCCTGGAATCTAATCGTTCCTGTCATTACTCCTGCCATTTGCCGATGAATCTTTGCAGGGGATTAAAAACCAGGGCTTCGATTATCATCACCAGCAGCACCAGCAGCAAGGCCCAAGCGAACAGCTTGCTGGTCTCCAGATAGCCGCGGGCAATAAAAATGGCATTGCCGATCCCATTCTGGGCTCCCAGCAGTTCTGCCATAATGGTAATCCGCAGCGACGAGGCCACACTCAGGGAAAAGCCCGCCATGAATCCATAGAGCAGGCCGGGCAGGTATATCTTGAACAACTTGATCCTGCGCGGCACCCGGTATACCTTCACCATCTGCAGCAGGTCGCTGTCGATGGACTGGATGCCTTTGGCCGAATTGAGGTACATGATGGGCATGATCAACAATGCGGTTACAAATATCACCTGGGTGCTCCCCTGGCCGAACCATACCATGGCGATGACCACGAAGATGATGCTGGGTGTGGCCAGTATGGCGTTGATACCTGGTTGAAACATGCTGTCCAGGGATTTTTTAAGTCCTCCAAATATGCCCAAGAAAGTGCCCACCAGCACCCCTAGGGACAGTCCGGTCAGCTGCCTCTGCAGGGTGATGATCAGGTTCTTGGTCAACTCCCCGCTGGCCAGCATGGCGAATATCGATTGGAAGGTGCTGACCGGCGACGCCACGATCAGCGGGTGGGAGGCCCAGGCCAGGACCTGCCACCCTGCCAAAATAATCAGTATGCCAAGTATATAATACCGGCGCTGGTTAAATTCCTGAATAATAGAAGTTGTCATCAGGCATCTTTCCCCCTATGGAGGCAGGCGGTGCGGTCTTCAAATACTCGGTCAGGAATGCATTGACTTCATCCTTGCACTGCGGACTGCTGACAGGCTCCAACCGGGCAAAAGGCAAGGAATTTTCGACTGCGCTGGCCTTCATCTTGGGGAAATATTTCTCTACCATTGGACCGGCGGCGGCCGGATTTTCATTGACCCACTTGGCACTGGCCTCGAATTGCTTCAGGACTTCGTTGACCAATGCGGTGTTTTGGGCGTTGTCCCCTACAATTATGAGCCCGGCCTGGGGGATCCGGGACTGGCTGCCGGTGGCCTTGGCCCATTCCTCCTGCAGATCGATGGCCCGTTTCACGGTTACATTGCCCTTGGCGGCATTGTCTATGGTCACCGATGAATTGGGTTCGTTGGAGAGGGCCAGTTTGATGTCGCCGGTGGCCAGCCTGGATGAAGACTCGGCCATATCCATGTTCAATATGGTGAGATCCTTGTCCGGATCAATATTGTTCTGTATCAGGATGTGGCGGAAGATGGTACCGTGGTAGCCGTTGCTGCCCCCGGTGACCGCTATCTCTTTGCCTTTCAGATCCTCCAGGGTTTTAACGCTGTCATCAGCGCTGAGGATATATAGCATTCCCCATATCGCCACATTGCCCAGTTTCACGTTGGCTCCCTTATTGTAGAGCATGATGGCGTTGGGTATGGGGGCCACGATGAAATTCACCTGGTTGGAAGTTATCATGGCGGATAGCTGCTCGCTGGTCACCCACGATTCGAGGGTGGTTTTGTCGGCTACGCCCTGCAGGGCATTGTTTTCAGCCAAGACAGCCAGCGGATAGCTGCCCGCTCCCTGGGAAGCAGAGATCTTGACCTCCGGGAGCTTGGGGGTTGATTTTTCGGCTGGCTTTTGGGCACACCCGCCCAAACCTGCCACCAGGACCATGATCATCATTG
>JAKJCH010000167.1 GCA_022706565.1 Bacillota bacterium
CTTCAAGCTATAGCGACGGAATTAAGACGTTTTGGAGCCAACATCGATGAAACCGAAGATGGTCTGATAATAAAGGGCGGCCGTAATTATGAGGGCGCGGTTTGCGAATCCTATCATGACCACCGTATTGCCATGGCTTGCGCCTTGATGGGCCTGGTGGCCAATGGCCCAACCATTGTGCACGGAGCGGAATGCATAGACATATCTTTCCCTGGGTTTGAATCGACACTGGCAAGTCTTTATGAATAGGACCATGATTTAATAGGCATAGATGAAATAGCACGATTGGGGAGAACATGTCATGCGGGTTGAACTGGGGGATCGCAGCTACGAGATACATATCGGCAACGACTGGTTGCCGCAATTGATACCTTGGCTGGACTTCATCCCCAGGACCTCGGCCATGATGATCATCACCGACGCCAAGGTGGCTGAGATTGCCGGTAACCGCGTGCTGGAGTTGATGCGGTCGGGCGGTTTTAAGGTTGAACTGGCAGTCTTTCCCGGCGGTGAGGATCATAAAAACCTGACTACCGTTGGAACCTTGACAGAAAAGATGGTGGAATTAGGTCTGGATCGCCATTCGACGGTGATAGCCCTGGGGGGAGGCATTCCTGGCGACGTGGCTGGCTTTGCCGCCTCCATCTATATGCGGGGGATTCGCTATATTCAAGTACCCACCACCCTTCTGGCCCAGGTCGACAGCAGTGTGGGGGGCAAGACCGGGGTCAACCTGCCTCAAGGCAAAAACCTGGTTGGAACCTTTCATCAGCCTTCTCTGGTCTTCATCGACGTCTCCTTCATCAAGACCTTGCCGGAAAGAGAATACCTGACCGGTCTGGCTGAAGTGATTAAATACGGGATTATATGGGATAGTGGTTTCTTCGGCTTCTTGGAGCAAAACCAGAGTGCGATCGGAAGCCGCGACCAGGAATGCCTGCAGCAGATTGTGCACCGCTGCTGCGCGATCAAAGCAGACATAGTCGCTCAGGACGAAACAGAGGGAGGCATCCGAGCCCTGCTGAATCTTGGTCACACCTTCGGGCATGCTTTGGAGGCCTTAACCGGTTATCGCCGCTATAATCATGGTGAGGCGGTAGCTATTGGTATCGTATTGGCTGCCCGTCTGGCAGCCGAATCTGGTGTATTGTCGTCCAGTGATCATGATCGGATCCAAAACCTCATAGTTTCCTTGGGCTTGCCGACCTCATATGAGCGGTTGGTCAGCAGTGATATTATTAACCAAATGCGCAAAGACAAAAAGAGCGTTGGCGGCCAGCTGCAACTAGTCTTGCCAACCGGGATAGGTTCCAGCCAGGTATTTGCCAATATTAGTGAAAGCCAAATAGCCCGGGTATTGTACTAAAGAAATCAAAATCGGCTATTGATTCACCTTCGCGCCAGTGCTATACTGTCTAGTAATTTCATCTTGGTAATGACCATGAAGGAGCAAAGTAGGTCAACCCCAGCTTTACAGGGAGAAAGCGTCATCGACTGGAAGCGCTTTTAAAGCATGATTGATCGAAGTTCTCTCCGGAGTCGCAGGCTGAATCCCCTAGAGGATGAGTAGGCTGAGCCGTAGTCTTCCAACGTTAAAAGGAAGGAGGTATCGGAACAACAGTTCCCGCACCTTTGTTAGAGCGGATCTGTCCCCGTGGCAGGTCAACTTGGGTGGTAACGCGGTAAGCAGGCAGCTTTTCGTCCCTTGGGATGGAAGGCTTTTTTGTTTATCAGGGGGATTGATTTTTCCCGTATCTTGGTGAGTGGGTCCTTTATGGATCAACAAGGGTGGTACCACGGAAGCCCATAGCTTGCGTCCCTTTGGGGCATAGGCTATGGGCACAAATATTTTTAGGGAGGAATCAAAATGGTAGTAGTGATGGAAATGACGTCGAGCGTTCAGCAAATCGAGGCGGTAAACACAATGTTGGACAGGTTGGGTTTCCAGACCCAGCTGATCAGAGGCGTTAAACGCATTGTGATAGGCGCTGTGGGAGACCGGCCGGTCAGCGACTTGCAGGACTTGCAGCTGATGCCCGGGGTGGAGAAGATTGTCCCCATTATGAAGCCGTACAAACTGGTCAGCCGGGAATGCAAAGGAGATAACACAACCATCCAAGTAGGAGCGGTTACGGTGGGAGGGGCGGATCTGACCATTATTGCCGGTCCCTGCGCGGTAGAGAGTCGTCCCCAATTGCTTACCTCTGCCCATCAGGTGCGGCAGGCCGGAGCCCAGATTATAAGGGGCGGCGCGTTCAAACCTCGCACCTCCCCTTACAGTTTCCAGGGTCTTGAAGAAGAAGGGCTTAAGATACTAAAAGAAGCCTCGCAAACGACAGGTCTGCCTGTAGTAACAGAAGTCATCGATGAAGCTAGCCTGCAAATGGCTCTGGACTATGTAGATATGGTGCAGGTAGGAGCCAGGAACATGCAAAATTTCCGGTTGCTAAAGGCAGTGGGTCAGACTGATAAGCCGGTGCTGCTCAAGCGCGGTATGTCCGCAACTGTAGAGGAGTGGCTGATGGCGGCCGAATACATCATGTCCGAAGGCAACAGCCGGGTGATACTGTGTGAGAGAGGTATCCGCACCTTCGAGACGGCCACCCGCAACACCTTGGATCTGAGTGCCGTGCCACTGGTCAAGCGACTAAGCCACCTCCCGATCCTGGTTGATCCCAGTCACGGCACCGGCGACCGGGGACTGGTTCTGCCCATGTCTATGGCTGCCATAGCGGCAGGGGCGGATGGACTTATCCTGGAGATGCACCCCGAGCCTGCCAAAGCCCTGTCAGATGGACCTCAGTCGCTTACTCCTCCCGAGTTGGAGCAATTAATGCAACAATTATCCCTAATTGCTGCAGCGGTCGGCAGGAATTTAGCCGGCACCAGTATCCCCCACGAGGTTGCTTAGAAAGGAGCTTGGGTGATGAAAAGAAAAATGGGTTACCTGGGACCGGCCGGAACCTTTTGCGAAGAAGCGGCCCAGGTAATGACCAACCCGAATAACAACTGGGAACTAATACCCTGTTCTTCCATAGATGGAGTATTTGCCGCAGTGCACTGTCACGAAGCCGATTGCGGGATCGTCCCGGTCGAGAACTCCTGTGAAGGATCAGTAAACTTGACCCTGGACTTGTTGGCTTATGAATACCCTCTGGAGATCGCGGGCGAGGTGATTCTCCCCGTCAGGCATAATCTCCTGGCCCGCCCCGGGGTGAAGCTGGAAAATATCACCCAAGTACTGTCGCACCCGCAAGCCTTGGCTCAGTGCCGCCAATACCTCTCCAAAAGCCTGGGTGATATTAACCTGGTAACCATGGCCAGCACTGCCGAGGCTGCTCACCGGGTGGCGGAATCCAATCTGCCATGGGCACGCAAGCAGCCGCCCGGACGTATGGGCTTTCCATTTTGCGGCTAGAGATACAGGATCGCGGCGATAATGAAACCCGTTTCATTATCCTGACCCCAGCTGGTAAGGATCGTTCCTCGCCCAACAGTGAAAAAGAAGGCAAAGGTGCCTATAAGACTTCACTGGTAATATCTTTGCGTGACCGGCCCGGCACCCTGTTTAAAGCCTTGGAGCAATTCTACCTTT
>JAKJCH010000168.1:0-3273 GCA_022706565.1 Bacillota bacterium
CGAACCCCTGGGCATCGAAGCCGTCCTTGTCAAACCCTTCTTTATCAAACCCTTTAGCATCGAAGCCGTCTTTGTCAAAGCCTTCTTTATCAAACCCCTGGGCATCGAAGCCGTCCTTGTCAAACCCATCCTGGTCGAAGGCCTCATCTGTTCCCGGTGCGGATGCTCCTGCTGCGCCGCCGGCTGTTTCAGGCTCGATATCCACTGAACCTTGCTCCTCCAGGGCGTTGAAACTAAACAGTATCTCATCACCTGACCCGTCAACCAGAATCCCGGATTCTGGCCTGATAACACCGGCTTCCTGAGCTGTCTCGATAATAATGCCGGTTTCTGGCTGGGTGAACCGCCCGGCTTCCTCCCCGGTTTCAATGAATATGCCTTTATCCGCAGTAGTTTGCGGTACTGGACTGCCTTCAGTCATTTCCACCGTATCTATATAGATTTCCGGTTCCGGCTGCACAAATATGCCGGCCTCATCTGCGCTATCTACTATTGCCCCATGACCTGCGGTCTTTCCAGCAGCCGGCTCCTCGAACATATCTGTGGTATCGATAAAAATCTCATCTTTGCCCCGTCGCCCGATCTGACTAGTAGCCCGGGGCATCCCCGGTGTACCTCCACCGGGTCCCGGGACTCCCCCGGTGCCAGGCAGTGGTCCTCCGCTGCCAGGATACATGGGGGTTCCGCCGGCCGGCGGGACCAAACCTCCGCCACCCAGGCCGCCCAGAGCTCCCAGGGCAGTTGCGATCAATCCGGGAACGACAACCCCTGCCACCGCTTCGGTAGTGTTGGCTGGGCCGGGGATGCTGCCCACGGAACCGACTCCTGCCGGGCTGGCCGAAGACGCCGCGTTACTGCCGGTTGTTCCCCTGAGGATGCCCGGAACCGCATCCCCGCTGGGGCTGCCGGTCACCTCAAATTGTGGTGTGGCCAGAACTTCTCCCATCCCCCGGCCGCCCGACTGGGCATTCTGGGACCAGGTGGCCGAATCCGAATCAATAATTGTGTAGGTGCCCGCCGGCACAACTATATTAGGGGTCACATCCCAGTACGCATTGGGAACGCCCCCCTGTCCCTGGCGGGTGGTGGCCGGCCAGGGACCGTAGACTTTGCCATTGCTGTCCTTGAAGCCGATGGTGCCCGGCGCCGATCCCCGGGCACTGTTCCAGTGATAGTTGGTTATCTTGGTGATCAGATGGGGTCTGTTGAGGCTAAAGGTGGTCGGTGCGGTAGGGCCGCTGCCCACCCCGGCAATATTCATGGTATCGCTGACCTTGACGGGTTCAGCCAGAGGCCGGGCAGTCACCGCCGCCGCCGAAGTTCCTGGTTGGGCATCGGGATTGGCACCGGTCGGAGCAGCACTGGGACCAGTGGGACTGGTCAGGCCTGCTTTTTCCAACCCGCTCTTCAACTGCAGCCCCATGTTGCGGGCCATCTGCAGGTTGGCAGCTTTGTCGTAGCCGGTCTCTTCTATATCGATTTCGATTACGTGGCGAGCCAGGACTATCCAGATCGTAACATCATCGTTGGGTACACCCTCCACATAATCGTCATAAGTAATTTCACGAATTTCATAACCATCCATGGCGATCACCTTCATATTGGCATCTTCATCCAACCCGGCACTCATGTGCTCTATCAGCCTTGCCATGGACGTATTGCCCACCGGTTCGTGCACCCCGAACCAGGCATAAGCCCATTGTTCCCCGGTATCCAACTCTCCGCCCACGTCAATCACTTTCATGCTGCCGCCGGCAATGGGTTCTTCAAACGAGAACATATCAACTCCCTCTTCGATTTGGGAATTGGCCCGGGCTACTTCCTTGACAACATCCATCACACTGGCAGCCTGGGCCAGACCTGGCAGGTATGCAGCCAGCAGCATCAGCACCAGCATTCCCAGGGCTCCCAGACCATAAAAAGGTCTATTCATCCGCTTCCTTTTGCTAATCATGGTCAGGATCGACATATCCACCCTCCCCCTGTCCTTTACGGCAGGATCCCCACCAGCATCATCCAGCCGGTGGAGAGCACAAAAGCTAAAAACGATGGTATCATCACATTCTTGATCCCCGCGGCTCCATTCTTCATCACCTCAGTGCCGGCGGTGGCGGCGGCGGTCATTATTGTCGCCGAGGCGAAGGGCATCACTGCGTTCCAGCCCAACCCGAAGCGGGCCAGGACCGCCAAAACTGTAAAAGGGATCATGAACAGCATGCCGGTTAACACCGCTTCCCGGGCAAACCCTCGATGGCTCTCCTCCAAAGGGCGATTGGCAGCATTCAGCAGCATCACCAACAGGTTTACCGCCAGCCAGCCCACCACCAGTGCGATCGACATCGACATCAGTGCGGTGGTCATTCTTACCTCCGCCCGGGTGAAAGGCACAATTGCCCCAAATACCAAAAAGCACAGGTATACCGGCCAGAAGCCCCTCCCTTTGCGGGCCGCTCCGGTACCGGTACCGACGCTGTCCCTGTAACCCAGATTCATTTCCACTTCCATCCGCCTCCCATCACATGTCTTTCATAATTCATGGCTTTAGCCTCCGAACTTGCCCAACAGGGACCACCCGACCAACAGGAGTGCCCCGCACATCGTTGTCAGGGCAATACTGAAGGCCACCCGTTCCCCTGACATCTGTTTGATGGTGAACAAAGTAGGTCGCAGAGCCCATAAGACACCGGTTACTCCGAAGGCCACCGCAGTTTTCCACCCGAACGCCAGAGAGAATAACAAGCCGGTCAAAGCGTAGACAAGCGTAGCCGAATAACCAAGGGCAAAGGCCGATATGCTCCACCCCATGGTAATGTTTCGCTCTCCCGCCTGGGCCAGGGCCCACACCATGACCGCCAGCAAGGCAACCCCGGCGGTGCCATAGAACAGGCCCAACATGGTCATCAGTACCACCCCCGAGGCTTCGATCCCCCCTGAGCGTAACAGGTCCAGGCCGGTCTGCATAAAAAACAGGGTGAAGGATAATCCAGATACGGCCAGAGAATAGGGCCATGGAACCCTACCCATCTGGGTCTTGACCACCTCACCCGGGTTGATGATCATGTTAAGAGCCGTTTTCCAACGAGGTACCACAACAGTTGCGGTGGTGTCCATATAATCTCCTCCCTCACCATTAACTTTCGATTGATGCTGCATCCCAATCCAGTGGGGCCTGGTGGCTCAATCGTCCCAGCCTCCGGATTATGACTGACTTGGATTCGTTGACGCTCCTTAAAGCCACGGGGCTTAAAATCCGTTGAATTGCATACTGAAGCG
>JAKJCH010000168.1:3345-3582 GCA_022706565.1 Bacillota bacterium
CCCGCCCCGACTTACGATCTCCAGATCTCCCACCCTTGAGTTGTGGCGGATAATACAGATGCAGTCGATTTCTTCCTGCCCGATCACCAGGCTGCGGTTGAAATCACCATCTTGAGGGGTCATAATCAGCTGACCGGGACTTAAGGTTAGAAACCAAGATTCGGTTCTGAAAAACCCGGACTTGAGTTTAATTTCAAAGGTCATAAAGCATCTCCTCTGTATGGTCATCAACATTAC
>JAKJCH010000169.1 GCA_022706565.1 Bacillota bacterium
AAGCCTCATTTGGTGCAAAGAGTTCTGCAATCGCTATCGCTCCTGCTAAAATCTTCGGGGCCAGTCAAGCACTCGCCCCGAGCCCAATTTTGTTTTATACTGCGTTCTCTGCGGTAATACTGCCGGCCTTTTTCCGGGAACGACTGATGACCAAACCGATCAGTGCTGCCAACCCAAGGGTCAGAGCTCCGCCCACCAGACCGGAAACGGAGGTTCCGGCATCGACCGCCGGCCAGGATGCCTGGGTTTCCTCGACCGTGACTGACCCGACCTCTTCATCTGATGATTTAAAACTGTAGTCAGGCAGGAAGGCGGTTCTCTCCTGTAAGTCGGCCAGACTTTGGTGAATACCCTCCGGGGCTTCCAGTTCAGCCGTTCCGGCGACCCTCTCCATTGACCATTCCAACCCGTCTGGATTGGCCGAGGCAAACCAGGACAAACCGCCGCCCACCAACACCACGGCAATAGTCAAAGCGGTCAGAACCTTTCTCAGCGACAAGTTGCCCAGGGCCGCGCCGATTGCGGTCTTAGCCAGGATCTCCGGCCGGGCTTTCCAGACAAACGTTACTACAGCGGCGGTAATCAGGCCTTCCACTAACCCGATAGCCAGGTGGATAGGCTGCATCAACAGCACGAAAGTGGAGAAGGGGAGTTCGGTCTTGCCCGAAGCCAGGGTTTCCAGCACTACGCTGAAGGCTCCCAACTGCAGTCCCACTACTACCCCTATGATCGCACCCCAGGAGATGTTGCGGGCAGAAAGGCCCTTGCGGGTAAACCAGCGGTAGATGAGGGGATAAGCTACGAAACAGGACCAAAAACCTAGATTGAAAACATTGCAGCCGTAGGCCAGCAAACCACCGTCGGCGAAGAATAACGCCTGGATCAACAATACCGAGGCCATGGTCAGGAAGCCCGCGTAGGGGCCCAGGAGAATGGCCAGGAGGATACCACCCCCAATGTGCCCGCTGGAACCGGTGGCGGGAATAGTGAAATTGATCATCTGGGCGGCGAAGACAAAGGCCCCCATCACCCCCATAAGCGGGATCTTCTTCTCGTCCATTTCTTCTTTTACCTTGCTGGCTGAATACACCGCCAATCCGGCCGTTACCGCCAGCATCGCGCCCCCCACCGCCGGTGAGATAAGGGCATCTGCCATGTGCATACGATCGACTCCTTTGCAAATTAAAACGACCCATCAAGGGATGCTATTAATAAGCCCCTTCATGGGTCGATTATGACTGGTTCAATATTCAATTACAGGCAAATATGTATGGTACTATGGCTACCCAGAAACCTTCATGGTTTCATTTGGATTAATATAGCACAACCAGGCGGCAA
Organism: Bacillota bacterium; assembly: GCA_022706565.1. Lineage (GTDB taxonomy): Bacteria > Bacillota > Syntrophomonadia > Syntrophomonadales > Syntrophomonadaceae > PHAA01. The sequence goes on from JAKJCH010000169.1 coordinate 1,339, forward strand.
GGTAAAGGGATGTCATGGGATGGTTCGCTTGACGTTACTGCCTCACATATCAGTTATCATGCGGATGATTTCTTCCTTGCTAACTGCAGTTTGGCCGCTAATCAACAAGTCCAATAACTTATCTATGATCACCTTTACTTGCAGTCCGTCGAGGTTTTCCTCGTCATCAAAGGTGCAAAAATACTCTTCTTCAAGGTTGATCATGTGCTCACAGTGCAAACATTCCGTCCCCAAGACGGCTGAGTCGGTAAGAGGACACAAATTAAAATTGTTTAGAATAATGATAGCCTTATCCAAATGATCCAATAGTTTTTCACCTCTCCTAAAACAACGGCCTTTATTCTTCCAAGTAGTCTCTAATTACGAGTATTATACACTCATTTGAGAAGCGACAAGTGCTTTTTTTCACCATCGCCATAAAAGGAGGCCCGATAACCCTTACTATTGGCGGAATCATTATTCGTATCGGTATGCAAAAACTATAAGTATTGCGGTATTCATAAAATCTTAAGATTTTGATAAGTAAAAAGCTAGAAAAAGAATAGTTGCTTAGCGGTATAACAATTATGGGCATGTATACTTATAGAAAGGAGATGACGCTTGTGGATGCAAATATTTTGATAGTTGATGATGAGCAAGCGATAGCCGATTTGGTTGAAGTATATCTGCGCAATGAGAATTTTAATGTGTTTAAATTTTATAGCGGAAAAGATGCGCTTGATTGCATTGCTAATCAGAGGCTGGATCTGGCCATTTTGGACATAATGCTGCCAGATATCGATGGTTTGTCAATCTGCCGGCAGATCAGGGAAAAACATAATTTTCCGGTTATTATGCTGACAGCCAAAGAAGAAGAAATCGATAAGATTACCGGGCTGACATTAGGTGCGGACGACTATATCACCAAGCCGTTCCGTCCTTTGGAACTTGTTGCCCGGGTAAAGGCGCAGCTCCGGAGATTTACCAAATATAATTCTTCTGAGCCAAAGCAGGGAGAGCACGTTATTGCCTTTTCCGGCCTGGTATTGGATAAAGATACCCACGAGTGTACCCTCAATGAAAAAAAGCTTTCACTTACGCCGACGGAATTTTCCATACTGTGGGTACTTTGTTCCAATCGCGGACGGGTAGTCAGCTCGGAAGAATTGTTTCATGAGGTTTGGGGCGACAAGTATTTTACCAACAGCAATAATACGGTAATGGTTCATATCAGGCATTTAAGGGAAAAAATGCACGACAGTGCGGAGCATCCTAAATATATAAAAACGGTGTGGGGGGTTGGCTACAAAATTGCCAGGTAAGAGAGTTAGAAGGAATGATTATTCAAGGTTAAAAAGAAAAGTATTCTTGCAGATGCTTCTGATTACAGTTGGCACGGTTGTGACTGTTTATCTGTTGCGCTACATCCTGCAAGGACAGATCGGAGATCGTATCGTTCAATTCTTGATCAATGTTCTCCATATTAGAGTTTCTGACGCCCAGATGATCTATCATTTGGTGATTCGCAACAATATGGACATGATCCTCTTTGTTGTGATCTTAATATTTTTAGTTATTCTTTTTCGGGTTTTCGTTTCATGGTTTACAAGATATTTTGATGAAATCAGCGCTGGAATGGATAGACTTGCTGAGGAATCGGATACCGAAATTGTATTATCCCCCGAATTGGACTTTATGGAAACCAAGCTTAATCAGATAAAAGACAACCTGGAAAAACAAAAGAAAGCTGCCCTGGAAGCCGAGCAGCGTAAAAATGATTTGGTAGTCTACCTGGCTCATGATCTAAAAACACCGCTGACTTCTATTATCGGATATTTGAGTCTCCTGGATGAAGCTCCTGATATGCCTCCTGATCAGAAGGCCAAATATGTCGGTATTACCTTGGAAAAGGCTTATCGGTTGGAGCTGCTTATAAATGAGTTTTTTGAGATCACCAGATTCAATCTTCATACAATTGTTCTGAATAAAGAAAAAATCAATTTACAGTTCATGCTCCAGCAGATGGCCGATGAATTCTATCCAATGCTGACTCCGCAGGGTAAGCAGGTATCCTTCAATGTCCCTGACGACCTCGCTCTGTGGGGAGATGCGGACAAACTGGCCCGTGTGTTCAATAACATTTTGAAAAACGCGATAGCCTATAGCTATGAGAACAGTGTCATCAACATTTCTGCTGCCCAACAGGACCAAAATATTGTTATAACCTTTGCCAATCAAGGCAATCC
>JAKJCH010000016.1:0-3756 GCA_022706565.1 Bacillota bacterium
AGTATCTCGGAATCTCTGCCGCAGTTCGGACAAGAAATAGAGAGGTCCACCCAGGAAAGCAACGTTGCCGCTGATTGATTTCCCACAGGCCAGGCCACTGATGGTCTGGTTGACAACTGCCTGGAATACGGATGCGGCGATATCTTCCTTGAGCGCACCTTCGTTGAGCAGTACCTGGATATCAGTTTTGGCAAAAACCCCACAGCGCGCTGCTACCGGGTAGATAGTAGAATGTTGGCGCGCCATGTTATTCAGGCCAATGGTATCGGTACCCAGTAGAGTGGCCATCTGGTCAATAAAGGCCCCAGTACCCCCGGCGCAGATTCCATTCATCCGCTGGTCCAGTCCATCCCTGAAGAAAGTGATCTTGGCATCTTCGCCACCCAGTTCGATGGCGACATCGGTCTGGGGAATCAGTCTCTCGATGGCATTGTTGCAGGCTATTACCTCCTGGATATGCTGTACGCCCAACCAGGAAGAAATGGAGATGCCGGCTGAGCCGGTTACCATTACCGTCATTGGATTGTTGCGGACTATCTTGTAGGCGTCCTGCAGCAGTTCGGTGGTATGCAGCCGGGTGTCGGCATAATGACGGCGATAATCGGTGTATACAACCGTTCCCCCATCATCAACTACGACAAGTTTAACGGTGGTGGAACCTACGTCCAGTCCCATCCGCAGAATATTACTCAAGGGTTCTCCTCCCCATTGCTCCCCAGCAATTTAAACACTGTTTGAAAAGTTTATAGATTTATGGTAATCTACCGACAACGGCATGTCAACGGTTCATTTTGGAGCTAGGATGACCTAAATACAAGAGTTTACGCGGCATAGTAAAAACATGGAGGAATCATATGGCAAGCCCCGCTGGTCTGACCACCAAACAAAGGATTGTGCAGGCCACCATGAATATTATAGCTGAAGAAGGCCTGCCCAACACGACGGTCAGAAAGATCGCTTCCCGAGCTGGTGTAAATGTCGCCGCTGTCACCTGCCACCCCGGCTGTTGACGTTCTCATCAACGTATTGCCACCAGGTAAAAGAACTGGTTTCGCCAATCCATTTTTGCCGATGTATTTTAATTGTTCGGCCAGCTGTGTTTATTTATAATGAAACGGGATTGTCGGGGGTATGTGGATACAGGGGGGGTGTGTGATGACGGAGACGGCAGCAGCCTGCATAAACCTTAGTGGCATAAACAAATCTTTCGGCCAACAGCACGTCCTTAAAGATATCGACCTGCAGATCCCCTTCGCCAGGATATATGGTCTATTGGGACCGTCGGGCTGCGGAAAGACCACCATGGTTAAGATCATGGTGGGCATTCTGGAAGCTGATTCTGGTCATGCCCGTGTCCTCGACACCTCGATGCCTGATCTGACCACTATGAGCAGGATAGGTTACATGGCCCAGGGCGATGCTCTATATAATTCCCTCAGTGCGGAAGAGAATCTAAGCTTCTTTGGCTCGATATATGGTATGAACAGGTCTGATCTCAAACGGAGAATACCGGAAGTCATGGAACTGATGAGTTTGGGTGACGATATCTGCAAGCCGGTCTATGCTTATTCCGGCGGAATGAAGAGGAGGTTGTCCCTGGCCATTGCCATTCTCCACAATCCGCCGGTGTTGGTTCTGGATGAACCGACGGTAGGCATCGACCCGCTCTTGCGGCAGAGCATCTGGGCGGAACTCCACCGTCTCTGCGCGGGGGGAGTAACGATTCTGGTGACCACTCATGTGATGGATGAGGCGGAGAAATGCCACCAGTTGGCCATGATGAGAGAGGGACGGATAATCGCCCAGGGTACGGCAGTCGATCTGCAGGCGGACATCGGGGCCAGCAGCCTGGAGGAAGCCTTCATAAGGTACGGGAGTCAAGCCGATGAAAGCTAGAGCATTAGCAGTCCGTATACTTCACCAGCTCCGCCATGACAAGCGCACCCTGGCGCTTATGATGGCGGCACCGTTGTTGATGCTGACCTTGATGTACTACATATTTGAAACATCTACCAGTACTCCCACGGTAGCTATAATCAATGCTCCTTCAGGTTTTAGCGAAAGCATGGAAACCAGCAATGTCATCGTCATGAGGATGACCGAAGGCCAAGCCCGAGAGGCTCTAGAAGCTGGGGAGATTGTGGCTTTCATCAATGTTAGCGGCGGCAAAGCGTATGTAAAGGTGGACGGCAGCCAGACTGGCGATACAAGAGCAGCCCTGGCTGCCGTGCAGGTGGCCGGACTAAGAGCCGGCAATGCCCGCAGCGACCTGCAGGCCGAGGTCGAATACCTGTACAGTTATGAAGACTCTTCCATGTTTGATACATATGGAGCTGCTTACATCGGCTTTATCGTTTTCTTTTTCACATTTTTGGTAGCCGGTATATCCTTTTTACAGGAACGGACCAGTGGTACCCTGGAGAAACTGCTGTCGATGCCGATCAAGCGATGGGAGATCGTGCTAGGCTATGTGATGGGATTCGGGACAGTGACGGTGCTGCAATCTTTTTTGATATCCTGGTTCAGTATCTACATTCTGGACCTGGCTTTGGTGGGCTCATTTGTCTTGGTACTGCTCATAATCTTGCTTGCCGCCATGGTGGCCTTGACCTTTGGAATCATGTGCTCGACCGCTGCCAACAGCGAGTTCCAGATGATGCAGTTCATCCCCGTCGTCATTATTCCCCAGATATTTTTCTCGGGCTTGTTCGATCTTTCTTCGTGGCTGGAGATCATAGAGAAGACCGTACCTCTATACTATGTAACCGATGCTTTGACCAAGGTCATGGTTAAGGGCGCCGGTATTGATGTTATTGCTGTCGATCTGGCTGTGATTGCGGGATTTTGCGTATTCTTCATGGCTCTAAATGCCCGGCTGCTTAAAAAATACCGGCGGATATGAAATTGTGAGGGGGCTATCTGTTGAAAAGATTGTGCGGGTTGTTGCTAGCCTTGTTGGTGATGGCTGTTCCGGCCGGATGCTCATGGCCGCAGAATAAAGATCTGGTTCTGACTGGAGTGGTGGAGACTTCCATCTATTCCAACTTCAGTGAAGTAGCCGGAAAAATAACCAGGTCGCCTATCGAGCTCGGACAGGAAGTTGTAAGGGGTGATATAATCGCAGTGATAGACGACAGTGACCAGCGATACGCGCTGGAGCAGCTGCAAGCCACCCTGACCAAGAAAAAAGCGACCCTTGCCGAGTTGAGAAAAGGCACTGAAGCGGAACAGATAGAGCAGGGACGCAACAATGTTGCCCTGGCGGAGCAGGCAGTTGCAGCCGCCATGATTGCTGTGCAGCGAGCCCAGGATGCATATGAACGGGCTCAGGGCTTGTTTGAAGCAGGAGGAATAGCCCAGGCGGATTTTGACGAAGCTCGTTATCAATTGGAAGTGGCCCAAATAGACCAGACATCCAAGCAGCTGCAACTGGACAATGCCCGGCAGCAATTGGCCTTGCTGCTCGAGGGGGTTAGCCAGGAGAAGATCGATGCCGCCAAAGCAGATGTGGAACAGTCCGAAAGCCAAATCCGTCAAGCCCAGGAAGACCTGGCCAAGTTCACAATCGTGGCAGTTAATGATGGAATCATAATCAGCAAGAATTACCGGTTGGGCGATATTGTAGCCCCTGGGTACAACCTGGCTGAGGTGGCGTCGAATACGGAAAAGGTCCTGGTAGCATATCTGCCGGAAGACAATCTGGCTGCAATCAATTATGGACAGGAAGTAACCATAAGAAGGGGAGCAGAACAGTTT
>JAKJCH010000016.1:3766-7040 GCA_022706565.1 Bacillota bacterium
ACTGGGATAATCAGTTTTATAGATGCCAAGGCCCAATATATTCCGAAAGAGATGCAAACCACCGCCAATAAAAACAAGGACAGCGTGAAGATAAAGGTTCGGTTGCCTGCAGATACGCCCCTCAAAGTAGGCGAAAAAGCTGAATTGCTTATCGCCAGGTAAAAATAGTCAAGATTGGTTTAGTTCTTATATGCTCATCTGGCTACCATGTTATAATTGTTCCAAGGACTGCTGTCAGACCTTCAATTTATTGGAAAGGTGGTATGAGCGGTGGCGTTTAAAGACAAATTGGACAAAATGATGGGTGCGGCCAAAGAAGTGATTGGAGAAACCATGGAAAAGGCTGAAGAACTAAAGGATATCGCCGAAGAGAAGGCGGGTGAACTGAAGGTCAAAGCCGGGGACATCAAGGATCAAGTCGAAGACAAAGCAGAACAATATATTTCCGGAGATAAGGCCAAGGAACTTAAGGCCAAAGCAGAAGCACTGGCTGACCAAGGTGGCGAGAAACTTGAACAACTGAAGGACCTGGCGGAAAACAAGGTTAAGGAATTGAAGGGAAAAACACCTTAACAAGGGAATCTAGCTGGAGAAAGAGAAGAGACCGAGGGTTTATGGCCATTACATAATTTATGGCCTTTATTTGGATGAAAGCCTCCTGGTTGATGTAGAATGACATTGATTGGGAGGCTTTTCATTTAGATGAAACGAACTTCAGAAATGGGTGAGTCTACGCCATTTATGGTGTGCATATTATTATTAGGTAGGAACCTGAAGATTCAGCCATAGTCTATCCAGATTGAGCCGTGATGTTTTAGGGAGCATACCATGAGGACCGATGATTGAGCAGGAAAACTGAATTTGAACAAATCTATTGCGATATCGCCCCGACAGCGGGGCGGGAGGAGCTTCACCGGATTCAGAAGGGCACTCCGCCCTTAAGCTGGAGTCAGGGTGCCTTTTCGTTGGGGGGGAGTCTGGATAAGCCCCCTGATTCGAGCGCAATCGGGTTGAAATTAAAGGGACAGCTAAAGACTGCGAAGACGGTCAGCCCGGCCGGTTGGATCGAGTTAGAAACCAGTCCGCCGGGTATTCCGCCGGTTTCGGACATTTTTGTGGCCGGCAGCCGGCCATTGCCATCTCCAGATATTACCTGCATATGCCGTCATCCAATGAACCCCACCCTATTGCTGGCCGCTGTCAAGGACAGCCGATTGCTGTTTCTGGATAGTGCGCTGAACGCCAACCTGAGCATAACCAGCCAAACGATGCTGCCGGGCCCGATTGTATCGATGGCGGCCAGCGGAAACAGGATAATAGCCTTGAGCGGAGATAACCAGCCTGCCATCCTGATCCTGACCTTTGACCGGACCGGTTATAAGGTCATCGACATAAGCAGAGTTGATTTGACAGTCTGCCTGGTGGCGCTGGCCGAAGACGACGCGGAACACGTTTGGGGCTTGAACCCGGCTGGTGTCATCTACAAAATCCAGATTTGTACAGCAGGAGTGGGGCAGGTGGCCAGAGCGGTGCTGACTGAGCAATGTCGCCTGCGCAAAAAGACATTGGTGTCAGCAGGTATCCGGCAGATAGCCCTCAGCATTTACAGAGCGATAAGAAATCATAATTACAAACTGTGGGGGCTGTTTTCAGGCCGGGGTGCCTTTCGGTCACTGGCTTACGATGGACGGTTCTTATGGGTGGTACGGACGGGCGGCCAAAGCGATTCATCCCACCTGTTGTCACTTTACGATATGAGCGGTAAACTTCTGCAGGCTTTCACCATCTGGCCGGAGGCCGCTGTTTCCGGGCTGGGTTTCTCGCACCAAGGGCTAATGTTGCTGGACCGAGCAGGCCTTCGCTATCATCACGCCCACATCATTGATTCCATGCGGCCAGTCACCGGAATTTCAGTGGCTGGCAGCAGCCACCCGGGCTATCTGCCTGCGGGAACCAACGCAACCGCAGGTATCCATGATCTTTGCCTTCTGTACGTGGGCGGGGAGGGAAGCCAAAGGGTGCACCGCTACGATTCCGACAAGCTGCGCCCATTGGTAGGTTATGTTGGTGCCTCGGGTCAGATGGAGGACCCATTTATGGACGGTTTCCTTCTGATGGCACAGTATTCGCCTCTCCTCAACGGACGGGCCTTTGCAACTGACCTGGAAGGACCTCCGTCCCGCCAGGAAGATTGGATTGCCCTTTTCGATGAATACTTTCACTCCTCTGCCAATCTGACCGCGCTTGATACGTGTGCCGCTGAAATGGCCCGCTGTATGCCCCGGGATGCGGCCCGGTACAGGCTCAAGGTTGTCCTGGCCTTGCCCGTTCCCGATCCCCGCTGCACCGATTGGGACCAAAAAGGAACCTCCCTGGCTGATCCCGGACGGCGCGTGGAGGTCCTGACCTGGGCGATGCAGGAACTGCTTGGACGATGGGACAGGGCCGAAAACCGCAGGCTGGAGCTGGTGGGCTTTTATTACATGACTGAACAAGGCAGCTATGATGATCCGGTCCTGCATGCCTTTCCTCGATTGTGTCGCCAGCACGGACTGAAATCCTTCGCCATTCCCGGAATCACATCCACCTGGATGACAGAATTCTGCCGGGCTGGATTTGATGGGGTAGCCCTGCAGCCTTCGCATGCCTTTCGCAAACCTATGGGCCGCCCACCTAAATATTGGCTCAAGTGCGCTGCCAGAATAGCCCGTGAATATAGGATGGGAATGGAAATAGAACTGCCCTACAACGTGCTGGAACCGACCGGACGGGCAATAGTCATGGACTATCTTGACATGGCTCGAATACAGGGGTGGACAGGAGGGTTCAAAGCCTATTTCCAAAGTTACAACCTCATCTATCAGCTGGCCCGGAGCGATGACCCCGCTTGCCGCAGCCTTTATGAAGATTTGTATAAGTTCAGCCGCCTGTCCCGCAACAGGGAAGAACGACCGACGGTTTTGTTCCAGGGTGTGTTGCCGGTGGAGTGGGAGGGGAGATTCAGCGGGGAAAGCGGGGAGAGTCGCTTCCGGCTGAATATAGAAGGGCACCAAGGTGATTTCCAAATCAACCAGTTATCCGTAATCAAGAAATAGGAGTGCTCAAGCCCATCTTCGTTTCAGACGGTTATATCCCTTTAGAATGAAGAACACTACCGTGACAATGCAGATTACTGCCAGCAACGGCGCAACTACCGCCAGGATTGAGGTCAAGACGGCCAGGCCGGACTCGATGGTCGATACTGCCGGGTTTATGGTACCTGCGCTGACCGCAG
>JAKJCH010000016.1:7050-9295 GCA_022706565.1 Bacillota bacterium
AGTGGAACTATGGTGAACGCCGTTACTGACCAGGTTGGTGGCCGCTGCTGCTCCTCCTCCGGCGATAATAGCCAAGGCCCACTGCAGCATGGGATTGATATCGGTCATAACCGCGGCCGAGACCAGGATCCCAGCTAGGACGCTGATCGGCGCACTTAGGGAGATCAGCAGGTTATCGACGAAGGGGAAGAAATAGGCCAATACCTCGATAAACGTTGCGATGGCAAGTACTACTATGGCGGGAGTGGTCCCTATCCACTGAAAGCCGGAACCAAGATCCAGGTAGCCGGCTCGGGCGGAGATACCCATGACCAGCAGCGGCACAAAGATACGAAATCCACAGGTAGCTGCCAGAGATACCCCGATAATAACATTGATCAGCGCTGCCAATTCCAGCCCCCCCATCGGTGGTCAATACATACTCTTCTTGATGAAATTATAAAACCTGTCCGTCAGGCTGTCCAACGGTCGTTACTTCAGGGTTCGATCCAGGAAATCCAGGACTTTGCAGACATTTTGGCTATTGTTGAAAGGCTTTCCGCCATGGCCGGCCCCGTCAATTATCTCCAGATACACCTAGTCTTCCGCTAGTATTGGTTTCAGCCCAGCGGCGTAATCGATGGACTGCTGGACCGGGACCCAATCGTCCAGGGTTCCATGCTGTATGAATACAGGTGGGTCATCCGGGGTGATATAGGTCTCCGGATTAGACTTCTGTGCCTGTTCATGGTTTCCTCCTAGCCAAGAATTGCAGTGTCTATTATATCAGAAATGTATTCTTCCTTATAAAACAACATTCATGGGAGAAAAGGCCGATTCGGCAATTGCCAAGCAGAATTAGAGGCCTTTTGCATCCCCTACCCATGTGCACGTGGTAAAATATTACAAGATAGCCAGATAACTATGAACCGCGGGGGCTTTTCTGTTAGTATTAAAATGTATCAGTAACATTAAAATAGAGATTGAACTAGGAAAGGGGAAGGTATGGTTTTCACAAGCACCAGCGAGTCTCAACAAAAGATGATCGAAAGATGGGCAGCTCAGGCAGAGAGCTGCAGCATAATAGATGAGGAATACTATAATAAATATATTGTCAAACGCGGGCTGCGCGACATAGATGGGATGGGGGTACTGGTAGGTTTAACCGAAATAGGAGAGGTACATTCATACATCATCGATGAAAATGAGATGATCCCGGTTCCGGGCCGTCTGTTGTACCGCGGCATCGATATTAATGACCTGGTCAAAGGTTTTTGGGCTGAGGATCGTTTTGGTTTTGAAGAGACCGCCTACCTGTTGCTGTTTGGCTGCCTGCCCACCCCCAATGAATTGACCAACTTCAGGGATCTTTTGGCGGAGAATCATAACCTGCCTGCTGGTTTCGTCCGGGATGTCATCTTTAAGGCTCCCAGCAAGGATATGATGAATGTAATTTCCAGGGGAGTCTTGTCCCTATACAGTTATGATAATAATGCCGACAGCATTTCCATTGACAATGTATTGAGGCAATGCCTGCAGCTGATCGCTTTCTTCCCATCTTTGGCAGTTTACGGATACCAGGCTTATACCTACTACCACCAGGATAAAAGCCTATTTATCCACAGCCCCCAACCGGAACTCTCAATCGCCGAAAACATTCTTTACATGCTGCGACCGGACTCTAAGTATACCCGACTTGAAGCTCGTCTGCTCGATCTGGCCCTGGTCCTTCATGCTGAGCACGGAGGCGGCAATAATTCCACCTTTGTGACTCATGTGGTTACATCATCGGGTACTGACACCTATTCGGTGATAGGGGCGGCTTTGGGTTCGCTGAAGGGTCCCCGTCATGGGGGAGCCAATGCCATGGTTGTGGCCATGTTTGAGGATATTAAAGCCAATGTCCAGGATTGGAACGATGAGGAAGAGCTGGAAGCATACCTAATCAAAATGCTCAACGGCGAGGTATTTGACCGAAAGGGTCTGATATATGGTTTGGGCCATGCGGTCTACTCTATTTCCGATCCCCGGGCCTTGATCCTGAAAGGCGCTGCTCAGCAATTGGCCAAAGAGAACGGATTCGAGGCTGAATTCAACCTGTATGCGAATGTAGAAAGGATCGGTCCCCAGGCTATTGGAAAGGTACGCCGCATATATAAAGGGGTGAGCGCCAATGTCGATTTCTATTCGGGTTTCGTATACAGAATGCTGGGTATCCCCAAGGAGTTATATACACAGTTGTTTGCCATTGCCAGAATAGTGGGCT
>JAKJCH010000016.1:9305-17304 GCA_022706565.1 Bacillota bacterium
ATTGGTCAATGCAGGTAAAATCATCCGGCCAGCCTATAAGAGCGTGGCCCAACGCCAGTCATACATTGCCTTGCATGAGCGATGAGTCTATTTTGTGGCTAGCGAGATCTTTCCAATTAAATAGTTACGGCCCGGTATTCTGAGGTAATCTATGGTGTAAACGAGGGCCAGGCTACCCAGCGAACAAGCGACAAATGTCACAGCCAGCTGGACGAGGACAGGTGTTCCCAGAAGATACCGACTGACGATAATGATCGTATAATAGAGAACCATGGCATGGATGAAATAGCACCCGTAAGAATAACGCCCGTATAGGTTTAGTATCCGGCGTAAGAGATCATAACGGAGAAACGCGGTCTGGGCCCGGTACAGGACCGTAAGCAAAGCCGAGGTAATGAAGAATGCCATCACCGGGGTGAGGGGTAGGGTATAATTGAAGTTGAGCTGGTATGTTCCGCTGGGGCTGGTCTGACCGGTAGTCACAATCTGGTAGAAGACGAATGCGAAAATAGTGATATATACAAAAGCATTGGTTTTCTGTATGTCTTTGGTTATCTGGCGTAGTCTGCCCACATATAAACCGGCAAACCCCCCCAGTAAAAAGTAGAAAAACCAGCTCAAGAACAAGCGGTCGCGGTAATTCCAGAGCGTAATCAGCCAGGGATTTTGGAGATTAACCATTTGCGGCAGGGGCTGACGCCATAGCCACATCAGCCCGATATAAGCGAAAAAACTGACGGTCAGGAAAAAGACCGGCTGGTTTTCGTTTTTCAGGATCAACCACCGCAAAAAGGGAAAGAGCAAATAAAACTGGATGATGGCCACCATAAACCACAGGTGGTAGCAGGCCTCCCCGCTAAGGGTAAGCCTGGCGATGATCGCGGGGGCAGCCGAGGGGTTGGCGAGGATGGCCGGTCCGCTAGACCAGACGTAGTAGATAATCGTCCAAACGAAATAAGGTATGAATGCCTGGACGAGACGCTTCTGAATGAATCGGCGGTAATCGAATTCACCCTGACCGTGGTTGTAGAGAAGAACCAACCCGGTTATGGTAATGAACATGGGAACCGCATACCTAATGAGGATCAACAGGAAAGCAGAAATCCATGCTGATACTGCATCGAGGCCAGGAGCGTATAAGTAACCGGCCAGCGAGTGCTGCAGGGCAATGGCCAGGAAAGTCAGCCCCCTGAGGATATCTATTTCATCAAGGCGATGTTTTTGCATTATGGCTTATTCGCTTTTCTGGCACCTTTTTCCTGCCAGTCCCCGCAGCAGATTCCGTCGAGACACCCTATCAATGACAAAACCCATGCCGAATCGGCACGGGCTTTGGTATTCCAACTTTTATTTTTTATTGAAATCCTCGAAATAGTCAAGGCGGGGTATTTCGAAATTCTTGGTCGCCTCAATTACGGATTCTTCCATCATCTTCTGGAAATATAACTGGTTGTTTTTAAGCTGGGTGATGTATTCTCCCACCAGCTTGCTGCTGTCTTCATGGGCCTTCAGCCCTTGTTCCAGGGAGTTTTGAAAGTACTTTTCCAATTGGTCAGGATTCCAGGCCATACTCCCTATGGCTTGGCTGGCAAAATCCCACAGTTGTTCAGTTGTCTTCTCCCAGGTGGCAAACAGTTTTTCCAGACTCTCGATGTTGTTCAATTAAATGCACTCCTTTCTAATAACGACGTAGGTTTCAAATTGTTGGGAACCTTGTCAGAACGTACGTAGTATATATATTCTAATCAGCCTGGTTTATGATAAGTTGGCCTGCGCTCTCTAGTTAAATTTTTCACAAAACTGGGTCGTCGCTTGGTGACGGGGAGACTGCACTTGTGGATTGGGCCAAATCATAATATTATTTTAATGTATCCTAGAATTCATAAGGGGCAGGGGGGATAGGCGGAATGGAATTGGAGAGGTGTTTTAATTTTATCCTGACCAAAGCGCATCGCCATGTAAATCAACTTTTTAAGCTGGAACTGGCGCCCTTCGGTGTTACCCCTGGTCAATATGCGGTCTTGAAGTGCCTTTGGGATGAGAATGCCCAAACGGCCAGGAAGATCGCGGAACGATTATATCTGGACAGTTCTACCATTACCGGTCTTCTGGATCGGATGGAGCAGAAGGGCTTGATTGAGAAGCGTTCTGATCCCAATGACCGTCGTGCCCTGCAGGTAGTGCTCACTGAGGCGGGTAAAAGCCTGGAAGAACCGGTTTCCCAAGCTATAGAGGCTGCCAACCGCAAGGCTTTGCTGGTTTTGGATGATATTCGAGGCGAAGACTTGAAATACATGCTTGATCAAATCAGCGTGACGGAATAAAGTAGCCTACTCCGCAGGTTTCCTTGTGGCTATATCTCCACGTAGTTTGTCCCTGCTGCTTATGGCGCCACACTCAAAGAAATCGATATGTCCGCGGTATCAATAATGCTTTCCAGCCTGCTGGCCAGCCGCCATTTGCCTACCGTTTAGGAATGGAACGAACCATCCGGGATAAATATCTTTATGGGGGTGGATTCATGAGTTACCGCCAGCATTTTCGCCATTTTTTGCGTTACCGCAAGATTGCCCGAGTATATTTAAAATATGGGGTAGGCAATGTTATTTACACCTTGGGTCTGGACCGCTTTCTCCCCCGTGCTTCCGTCCAAGCGCTAAGGAAACAATATCAACCCGAGCACATCAAAGCTATTCGTTATTGCCAGGCGGCTACCGAATTGGGACCTACTTTCATCAAGATTGGGCAGCTGTTCTCAACCCGTCCCGATATTTTTTCCCCGGTGTTCATTGAGGAACTTGAAAAATTGCAGGACCGGGTACCACCCATTTGCTATGAGGAAGTAGTCAAGCTACTGACCAAGGAACTGGGCCATCCCGATGAGATCTTTGCCGAGTTCGACCCAGAACCAATAGCGGCTGCCTCCATCGCTCAGGTTCATGCTGCCCGCTTCAAGAGCGGGGAACGAGTCATTGTAAAAGTACAACGTCCTGATATAGAAAAGATCATGGAAAATGATTTGGAGATACTGACGGAGCTGGCCAGAGCGGCCGAGAACCGTTCCGAAGGGCTTAGACGCCTAGGGATGAAGAGCATCTTGGAGGATTTCAGCCGGTTAATAACGAAGGAATTGGATTTTGATCGGGAAGGGAGAAATACCGAACGATTCCGGAAGAACTTCGCCAATGACAAGAGAGTGGTGATCCCCAAAGTATACTGGGAATACACAACCCGCCGTGTGTTGACCGAGGACTATATTGAGGGGGTGAAATTGAGCGACATAGAAGAGATAACTGCCCGGGGATGGGATCGCCACAAAATTGCTCAGCTGGGAACTACAACCTTCCTCACTCAGATTCTGCAGCACGGATTTTTCCAGGCTGATCCCCACCCGGGTAATATGCTGATTCTTGATGAAAACCATATAGCCTTTATCGATTTTGGACAAGTCAGTGCTTTGAGCGACCTGCGCCTGCAGAGCATCGGCGAATTGCTGATAAGCTTCAGCAATGGGGAAATAGACCGGGCGGTGGCCACCCTTGAGGATATGGGGATATTGACGGACGAGGTGGACCTGCCAGCTTTCTATGAGGATCTGTCCGAATTGATGGACGTGGTTGGATCAAACAAGATCGGCAATGTTGACATGAACCGCTTGCGCAAGGATTTCCTGGACCTGGCTTATCGATACAACTTGAAAGTACCAGCCTACCTAACCTCGCTGCTTAAGGCCCTCATTATGGTTGAAGGGGTAGGAGTGAAGTTCGACCCTTCGTTTAATTTTAGGGAGAGTATTGAACCCCTGGCGCGGCAGGTGGTGCGCGACCGATTGAAGCCGGAAAACGCAGAGAAATTTCTGCGCCACAAATACTACACCAATGTCCGACCGGCTATTGACTTGCCGGCCGTTATCAACCGCTTTGTTCATAATACCGACCATGGAAGGCTTAAGATGGGGATGCAGGTCAGCTTTAGCGAACCAGCCCGCCGGAGTCTGATCAAGATTGTCAATCAGCTCAGTGCCAGCCTAATCATTGCCGGAGGATTGGTGAGTTCCGCTCTGATCATTCAGTCATCGGAACCAGAATTCTTCGTGAGTCATTCAACGGTCGGTATTGTTGGTTTTGGTGTCTCCCTGCTGGCCCTGTTGATTTTTGCGGTGAGTTTTTTCCGTAGAGGGTGATTTCGCTGAGGGCGGGGACAGGCCTCAACGAGGGCGGTAGTCCCGGATGCAGATGTTGTTGTCTTCGACATAAGCAACTTCAGGTTGAGGTTGTTTGGATTCATTGACCGGAACGATCGATATCTTGTCCCCGATTCGAATTTGCTTGGGGGCCAGATTGAGAGCAAAGATTGTTCTGCTGATATCGCCGTAACACCCCGCGTGAGCTATTCCTTCCAATCGGCCCAACACTATGATATCACGGGCCGCTGTAATTTCAGAACTTTCATGCACGTTTCCCCAGATGATCATGGACCCTTCGCTATGCAGTTTTTGCCCGCTGCGGAGATTGCGATAAACAAACACATCTTCGCCAACCGTCCTGGTCCGCCGGGTCGGGGTATGAACGTTATGCAGGATCATGCCGTATTCCAGGCATAATCTCTGCAGGGCGGCGATCTCTTCCTGGGTCAGGAATTTGAGCCCTTCACCCTGGAACAACACCGGTGAACCATTGAAGATCTGGGGCGTGGTCTCGAATTTCTTTTTCAATATGGCGGCGTATTCATCACCGCTGCCCTGGGTAAAAACAAAAACCAAATTTTCGTTTACACCCTTAATATCTACTTTGGCCAAACCGATCTACCTGCCTTTAAGAGGTATACTGATGTCCAGGGCGGAATGACGGCCTTCCGTAATCAAACGCACTTCCGGGGTGCCGTCTATCTCCATATGTCTGGCGATCAAAGCTATGATCTCAGTCTGCAGGGTTTCCATCAAATGGTTGGAAGCGCCCACCCGGTCGTGAGTAAGGACTACCCGCAGACGGTCGTTGGCACGGGAGCGACTGGAGGGTTGCCCGTTAGAAAATATCCTCTTCAAGAAATTTAACATTTCGCCCTCTCCCCCTATCTGCCGAAACCGAAGTTTCGTTTTAGTTTGCCCCAAAAACTCTCTTCCTGCAGGGTCATGAAGGGCACTTCTTTGCCCATCATACGTTGGACTACATTGTTAAAGGCCTGGGCCGCCGAGGACTTCTCATCCAATATTATAGGCTCGCCCCGGTTGGTCGATATTACTACACCGCTGTCTTCCGGTACTACACCCAGCAGTTCAATACATAGATGTTCGATGAGATCCTCGATGCTGAGCATATCACCTCTGCGCACCATGTCCGGGCGGATACGGTTGACGAGTAATTTTATGTCGCGGAATTCAGCGGACTCCAGCATCCCGATGATCCGGTCGGCATCGCGGACCGCTGAGACCTCTGGATTAGTGACTACGATGGCTTTGTCGGCTGCTGCTATGGCGTTTTGGAATCCCTTCTCGATGCCAGCCGGGCAATCAATGATTATAAAGTCAAAATCAGGACGCAACTCCTTGCATACCTCCACCACCTGTTCAGCGGTCAAGTCGTCTTTGTTGCGGGTTTGGGCGGCTGGCAGCATGAAAAGATCCGGGAAACGCTTGTCCTTGACCAATGCCTGTCGCAATGTGCATTCCCCTTCGACCACCTGCACGATATCATAAATAACCCGGTTCTCTAAACCCAGAATCAAGTCAAGCTTCTTCAACCCGATATCCAGGTCCATCACCACTACGCTGTATCCCTGTTTGGCCAGTCCAGTACTGAGGTTGGCCACGGCGGTAGTCTTGCCGACTCCGCCTTTGCCGGAAGTAACCACGTATACCTGACAGTCAGGGTTTTTCTTAGCCATTTTTGTGATCCTCCTCCAATTGCTCGTCCCCTCGATCTATGTAAATCCACTCATTTTTCAGCACTCACAGAAATTGCCATAAGCAGACACATCTACCTAATTGTAAAACATATTCATGTCGTAATAAACTGCAATTTCTGATATTTTCGTGGATTTCCAACCAAACCCGAATTTATCAATGCCCAGAAAAATATGGCAGTCAGGTATAATAATCTTGAGTTAGAAGCGTATATAGATTATATATTAGGGGACGTTGACTTTGCTTTTATAAACCGAAAGGCAGGCAAAATGAGATTATTATCAAAGCTAGGCGTTTTTGTGGCAACTGTGTTTCTCTTCATTTTCTGCTTTTATGTTGGGGTAACCCTAACTGAGACTACTCCCAAAGTAGCTAATTTCTTTACCGGTATCAGCAGCTGGGAGTATCAAATACAAGGCCAGACGGTGGTCTATTATGCTGACGGTACGGAAATGGAGAAATTAGGCTATCAGCGCCAGTACAGCGAGGACTTCCCAGAGTTTCTGAAGCAGGCGGTAGTGGCGGTGGAAGACGTCCGTTTCTACCAGCACCAGGGTTTTGATGCCAAGAGCATAGGGCGGGCCATATACAATGACCTTAGGGCTGGCTCCAAGGCTGAGGGCGGCAGCACCATCACCCAGCAGCTGGCCCGTACTTTGTTCTTAACTAACGAGAAAAGCTTTAGCCGCAAGATTAAAGAGCTTTTCATAGCGGTGTCCATCGAAGACAAGTATACCAAAGACGCAATTCTCAATATGTACCTAAATGAAATATTTGTAGGCCGAGGTTGTTCCGGCATGGCGGCCGGTGCCAAGACCTACTTCGGCAAAGATGTCTCCAAGCTGAACAAAGCGGAAATGACCATTTTGGTTGGCATTATTCAGTCGCCCGGGTGGTATTCTCCCGACACCAACCTGGAAGGCTTGAAGAGTCGGCAGCAGACGGTGGTCCAGGTCTTGGTCGAGCAAGGAATAATATCGGAAGCGGAAGGCCAGTCAATACTGAAACAGCCGTTAAATTTTAAGGCTTTTCAGCCATATGCGGCCAAACATCCCTACTATACAAGTTACCTAAGCAGCATTCTGGAGGATGAGATCGGTGCAGAGCGCCTGTATGGCGGAGGATTAAAGATCTATACCACCATCGACAGGGACATGCAGTTGGCAGCCGAGTCCTCGGTAACCACCAATGCCAGTTCATTCAGCCGCCGTGGTATTTCAGCCCGGGATATTGCGCTGGTCTCCATCGATCCGGAGTCGGGAGGATTAAAGGCCATGGTGGGCGGACCCGACTGGAGTAAAAACCAGGTGAACATGGCAGTGATGCCCCGGCAGCCTGGTTCGGTAATAAAGCCTTTGTATTACGCAGCCGCCATTGATGAGGGCATAATCAAACCGAACACGGTTCTTAACAATAAGAAGCGTGATTTTAACGGATACAGCCCCGATAATTATGCGGCCAGTCCAGAAAAAGTCAGCGCCCGCGAGGCTCTTATCCATTCATATAATGTGGCATCGGTGGAGGTACTCAGCAAGCTTGGGGTTGAGAAAGCCATTAAGTTCATGTCCGCCTGCGGGATAACTTCCATTCAGAAGGAGGATCACAACCTGGCCCTGGGTCTGGGAGGCATGAGCAAAGGTATCTCACCGTTGCAGATGGCGGCTGCTTACACAATTTTTCCCAACCAGGGCAAGCAGCCGGGTATCCATACTGTAATCAAGGTGGTGGACTCCAAAAACAAAGTGCTTTTTAAGGATGAGACCGTCTCCCAACGGGTAATGAGCAGCGGCAGCGCCAAAACCATGGACAGCATTCTGAAGGCGGTGGTCAGCTCCGGCACCGGTTCCAATGCCCGAGTGGCCATTGCCAGTGGAGGCAAGACCGGAACCACTGAAGGCGCGGCCGGGCAGAAGACCGCTCGTGATCTATGGTATGTTGGATACACTTCTGAACTGGTCACAGCGGTCTGGGTAGGAAACAGCGACAATTCGGAGATCAAAGGATTTGGTACTTATGGCGGAACAGTTGCCGGACCGATCTGGAGGGATTATATGAACCGGCTAATCAATCTGGGAGTGCTGAAAGAGGCGCCGGTAC
>JAKJCH010000170.1 GCA_022706565.1 Bacillota bacterium
CAACAGTCGGCGGGTATAGGCATCAATCACGAAAAACGGCTGATCCAGAGCATAGAGCAGGATGGAATCAGCGGTTTCTGGTCCCACTCCTTTGACAGCCAGCAATTCCTGCCGCAGCTGCTGGCCATCCTTTTTGATTTGCCTGACGTCATAGTCATAAGCCTCAAACCAACTGGTCAGGTGCTTGAGGTGTTTGGCCTTCTGATTGAAATAACCACAGGGTTTGATGATCCCAGCCAATTCCTCCAAGCTGACTGCGGCCACGAATTCCGGAGTTAACCGATCGTCAAAATTGCGGATGGCTTTCTCCACGTTGGACCAGGCGGTGTTCTGAGTCAGGATGGCACCCACCATCATCTCATAGGAGGTGCGGGCCGGCCACCAATGGCGGGGACCATAAGCTGCCAGCAGCCTAATGAAGATAGTCATCAATTGTTCCCTGCCTGCCTCCGGCACGTCTGCCCATCCTCCTTTGTGGTCCGTCCCCGCAACCGGTTGACGATCATATACTAATGAATAGTATTATATCACCACCTTTCTGAATTGAGGCCGTCCTTATGTCTGGTTGACATTGAACCGGGGTTGAAGCTAAATAGAGATATGAACAGAATCGAAAAGACCAATCGGTGCGAACCAAATACTACCCCCCTGACCGCCTGCCCCTGCAACTGGTGCCCCCGCGAGTGCGGTATAGACCGCTCCCAAACGGCGGGCTTCTGCGGCTGTCCAAACCAAATCAAGGTAGCCCGGGGGGCGCTGCATTTTGGCGAGGAGCCCTGCTTGAGCGGGGAGCGGGGCAGCGGCACCATATTCTTCAGCGGGTGCAACCTGCGCTGCTGTTTCTGTCAGAACTACGAGATCAGCAGCCAGGGATGGGGACGGGAGATTTCCATCGACCGCTTGGCGGAGATATGCCTGGAACTTCAGTCGGCCGGAGCTCATAATATCAACCTGGTCACCCCCACGCCTTATCTGCAGTGGATCCTGCCCGCGCTGGACCAGGTCCGCCCCCGCTTGCACATCCCAGTGGTGTACAACTGCAGCGGTTATGAAAAGGTGGAGGTAATTGAGACCCTTCAGCCTTATATAGATATCTACCTGCCGGATCTAAAATATTGCAGCGATGAACTGGCCTGGCGATACTCCCGGTGCAATGGTTACTTCGCGACTGCCGCTGTTGCTATCCAAGCTATGGTAGCTCAATGCGGTCCGCCCGTATTCGATCAGGAAGGAATTCTGCAAAAGGGGGTAATCATTCGGCATTTAGTTCTGCCCGGGGCCAGACGGGACTCTATTAAAATAATGCACTGGCTCAGTGCCAATCTTCCCCGGGGCAGTTTTATACTAAGCCTCATGAGCCAATATACCCCGACCTATAACAGCAGTCGGTTTAAAGAGATTAACCGTAAAATAACCTCCCGGGAGTATGATGCCGTGGTTGACGAAGCCATCCGATTGGGATTGACCCATGGCTATATCCAAGACCGCAGCAGCGCTGCCCCGGAATACACGCCCCCGTTCAACCTGGAGGGGATTTAACCGGATCATTCGAAATGCTGTAGCGGTCCCGGAGGGCTATTGCGACACATTGCTTTTGTCGAGTAAAAAATGGGGCAGGAGAGGGGACAGGAATGATGAGATTTATCGGCAACATAATCTGGGTGCTGTTTGGAGGGTTGATTGGGGCCATCCTCTGGAGCCTGGCTGGTGTAATATTGTGCATAACCATCATCGGCATACCATTCGGGTTGCAGTGTTTTAAGATTGCTGGATTTGTGCTGTGGCCTTTCGGCCGGGAGATCATCTTGGGCAACTTCGGTGCCGGCGGCTTGATCTTCAACATCATCTGGCTCCTCGTTTTTGGGTGGGAATTCGCCCTGACCCACCTGACTATCGGATTGGCCTTCTGCATTACCATAATCGGCATTCCGTTCGGTTTGCAGCATTTCAAGCTGGCCATGCTGGGACTCATACCCTTTGGGGCGCAGATCAGGCCGATTGTAAGCTGACCCCGATCCCGCAGTTGTGGTTGGTAAATGAAGCGCCCAGAATAAATATGCGCTTAGATTGGCAACCCTAAAACATGTAATCCGATTGATCGCACTAAAGGAGACAGCCATTGACTCAAGTCATTGTTCAGGAGTGTTCCGAATATCGCCAAGACCTCCTGCAGGAGAAAATCACCGCCGGCATTGATCTCCTGGGCGGGTGGGACCAGTTTGTGTCCCCGGGGATGAATGTTCTGCTTAAGGTCAACCTGATCGGGCCCAAGAAATCAGAAACAGCAGCGGTAACCCATTCTGAATTCGTACGGGCTCTAACCCGCCTGCTTAAGCAGCAGGGTTGTGAGGTGTGGATAGGGGACAGCGCCGGCGGAGCCATTGCCGGTATGGCGCCCACTGCCCAAGGTCTGATAATTTCAGGCCTGAAGAAGGTTGCGGAAGAAGAAGGGGCTCTACTGAAAAATTTCGATAAAGAAGGCGTAGTCGAAGTAATTCCCCATAGCCGCTACGTGGACCGGATGTACCTGGCCAAGCCCATGTTTGAAGCCGACCAGGTCATAAATTTACCCAAATTGAAGACTCACTCCGCGGGCATCTATACCGGCGCGGTCAAAAACCTCTTCGGCTGCATTCCCGGGCTGAGGAAAGCCGAATACCATCGCCTCGCCCCCAATCCTCGTGACCTGGGTCATATGCTGACTGATATTCACCAAGCCGTCAAGGTCGGGCTGCATATTATGGATGGGGTGATTGCCATGCAGGGGGAGGGTCCTACCGCCGGTGAAGTCTACCCTGCCGGTAAGATACTGATGAGCCGCGACCCGTTGGCCCTGGATACTGTGGCCACCGCCATGCTGGGAATGGAGATAGAGGATATCCCGATACTACTCAGCGCCCGGGAGAGGGGACTAGGCGAATCGGATCTGGAGTGGATCAAGATCTCGGGGGACTATGATCAGCCTCCTCTTTTGCCTGGTTTTAAATATCCAAAACGTTTTCGCAGCTCCAAAGGAGGAAACCATCGGGTTCTGGTGAAGTTAATCGATTTTCTCAAGACCAGGCCCAAGATCAATGCTAGAGTATGCAAGGATTGCAACATGTGTGTCGAGAGCTGTCCCGTGCAGGCCATAGACGAAGCGACCAAAAGGATAGACTATAACAAATGTATCGAATGCATGTGCTGCCACGAACTCTGCCTGCACCAGGCGGTGGAGTTGAAAAGGGACAGCCTGTGGGCGGAACTCTTTACCCGTCTTTACCGCGGTACCTATAAATAATTAAGTCCAATAATTGTAACTGTCATAAGAGCGTTTAAAGAACCACCCGGCCGCCTTACCGGGTGGTCCCTATTCATTCCTTCCATTATATCCATTCGACGCATGGAGCTAGATAACTGCCAGACCCTGGGCACCGATCTCCGGCAGTCCGGTCGGTTCGAAAACCTCCACCCGGAACAGCCGTCCGAATTTCCCGATCTTGAAAACACTGATCGATCCCTGGTTGCCGTTCAATGAGTACAGATTGCGTCCGTCCCGGCTGACGGCGGTGTCCAGAG
>JAKJCH010000171.1 GCA_022706565.1 Bacillota bacterium
CCGATTGCCGTGCGGAGGTGGCTGATCCGCAAGACCGGCGCTATGGTTACCCTTTTACCAACTGCACCAATTGTGGGCCGCGATTTACGATCATTAAGGATTTGCCCTATGACCGGGCCAAGACCACCATGGAACCGTTTCCCATGTGCGACCGGTGCCGGGAAGAATATGTTAATCCGCTCCACCGGCGCTTTCACGCCCAGCCCAATGCCTGCCCGGACTGTGGTCCTCATGTCCAGCTGGTCGATCGTCATGGCCGGGCGGTTGATTCCACCGCGGTGGATTTGCTGAAGCAAGGATTTATAATCGCGGTGAAGGGATTGGGAGCGTTTCACCTGGCTGCTGATGCTACCCAGGCTGAGGTCGTAAGACTACTGCGACAGCGAAAAAAAAGGGACTTCAAACCCTTTGCGGTAATGGCTCGGGATGTAGAGGCAGCCGATAAGTACTGCCTGATCAACCCGATTGAAAAGAAGTGGCTGACCTCTCCGCAGGCCCCTATAGTGGTCATGCAGAGGAGAAACGACCAGGTCCATCTGCCAGGGGCGGAAATCCACCCGGGTCTGAATACCCTGGGAGTAATGCTGCCCTATACCCCTTTGCACTTCTTGTTGTTTGATGATGAGCTGGAACTCTTGATAATGACCAGCGCCAATATAAGTGATGAACCCCTGATAACGAGTAACGAGGAGGCTATCCGCCAGCTGGGCGATGTGGCCGACTACTTTCTGCTTCATAATCGGGATATTTATAATCCCTGCGACGATTCGGTGCTGCAGGTGACTCCCTTGGGTACCCCGCAACTGATACGCCGGGCCCGAGGTTTGGTCCCCGGAGGCATAAGCATGCCGGTACCAACCCATGGGGTTTTAGCTTTAGGGGGAGAAATGAAGAGTACCTTTTGCCTGACCCGACGGGGGGAAGCCTACCTGAGCCAGCACTGGGGTGACCTGAACCATTATCATAACTATGTCAAGTTTCAGGAAGGTATAGAAAGGTTCCAGCGAATGCTGGCGGTCAGTCCCCGGCTGATAGCTCATGACCTGCATCCCGATTACCAGACCACCCGCTGGGCCAGGGAGCAGAAGCAAGTGCCGCGAGTGGCGGTGCAGCACCATTATGCCCACATGGCAGCGGTCATGGCTGAAAATGGGCTGGACGAAGAAGTACTGGGTCTTATCTGCGATGGAACCGGTTGGGGTTTGGATGAATGCGTATGGGGCTGTGAATTGCTCAAGGGTGATTACCGCCAGTTTAGCCGCTTGGCCCATCTCAAGTACGTACCCCTTCCAGGTGGGGATTTGAGTGCCCGCAAACCGTACCGGATGGCACTCATTTATCTGCTGGAATCCCTTGGGGAAGCCGGAGCTGAGGCATCCCAACGACTCCTCCCGGATCTGCCGGACATGGAAATAGATTTCCTTCGCAGCCGGTGGAGCAGGGGAGTGCCCGAAATCCAGACTTCTTCGTGCGGCCGGATTTTTGATGCCGCCGCTGCTGTTCTGGGGGTTTGTTCGGTCAACAATTATGAAGGACAGGCGGCTATGGAACTGGAAGCGATAGCGGACCGGCATGGCCAGAACCGGTATGGTTACACGCTGTACCAGGAAAATGGTACATGGATCATGGACCCGATGCCGATGTGGGAAGAATTGCTGGAGGATATGGGAAAGGGAGTGCTGAAAAGCACGATTTCCCGCAAATTTCACCTGACCATGGTCGATCTTTTTGCTGCGGCTCTGATTGAAGCCCGCAACGACAGTGGTTTGAACAAGGTAGTCCTGAGTGGAGGGGTTTTTCACAATCAGATCATATTATCGGAATTGACCCTGAAACTACTGGCTTTGGATTTTGAAGTATACCAACACCAGCTGGTACCTCCCGGTGATGGGGGTATTGCGCTGGGACAGGCGATAATAGCGAGTGAGGTGCAGGTCTGATGTGTTTGGGTGTTCCGGGAAAAATTACGCAAATAGCCGACAACTATGTGGCCACCGTTGACGTCAACGGCAACCAGATGGATATAAGCATCAGGTTAACCCCTGAGGTGCAGCTGGGAGAGTATGTCCTGGTCCATGCCGGGTTTGCCATGGAAATAATAGATGCCGACGTCGCCGCCGAGACAATCTCATATATGGAGGAAATGGGCTGGTATGACAGATGACCAGGGTTACCTGCAAAAACTATTGACGGAAATCAAGGGTGAGACCAAGCAGCTGGCCTTGATGGAGGTCTGCGGCACCCATACCATGGCCATAGCCAGGAGCGGGGTCCGGGAGTTGGTGCCCCCCCATGTCAAATTGCTATCCGGACCCGGTTGTCCGGTTTGTGTCACGTCCCAGGGGGATATCGATGCGGTCCTGGAGATGGTGAAGAATCCCGCTATAACCTTGTTAACCTTTGGGGATATGATGCGGGTGCCGGGCACCAACAGCAGTTTACAGGAGGAGAGAAGCCGCGGCGCCGACATCCGGGTGGTGTATTCACCTCTGGATGCATTGGCCGCCGCCGGGCAAATGCCGGACCGGCAAGTCGTCTTCTTGGGGATTGGATTTGAAACTACCGCTCCCACCGTTGGGGCGACTATTCAGCAGGCGAAAGAAATGGGATTGGCCAATTTCTCGGTTTTGTCATTACACAAGGTGGTTCCCCCAGCCCTGGAGGTGATATTTGGCGACCCGGACATCCAGATGGATGGTTTGATTTGTCCCGGTCACGTAGTGGCAGTTACGGGGATCGAACCATACCGGCAACTGGCGGAAAAGGCTCACAAGCCCATGGTGGTGACTGGCTTTGAGACCAGAGACATCCTGGAGGGCATCGTCATGTTGCTGCGCCAGCTACGGCGGGACCGGGCCCAGGTAGAGATCCAGTATCGCCGGGTAGTCAGGCCGGAAGGGAATAAGGTGGCTCAACAGACTTTGCAAGATGTTTTCGAGACAGATGATTGCCGCTGGCGCGGATTGGGGCTTATTCCCCAGAGCGGTCTTAAGATAAGGCCGAAATACAAGGATTATGATGCCCGCATCAGGTTCGAGGTTCCGGTCATTGAAGACATTCCGATAAAGGGCTGCGCTTGTGGCGAGGTACTGCGCGGCCTCATCACTCCCCGTGAGTGCGCTCTGTTTGGCAAGGGCTGTACGCCCTTGCAGCCGATCGGGCCCTGTATGGTTTCCCAGGAGGGGGCCTGCGCGGCCTACTATCGCTATACACCGAAAAAAGGGAGATTGTAAATGAAAACAGACAGGATCTTGATGGCTCACGGCAGCGGTGGATTGATGAGTCAACAACTGATTGATGGAGTATTTAAGAAAGCGTGGGACAATCCATATCTGTCGGCGATGCTGGATGGGGCCCTGCTGGATTTGCCCCCTGGGCGGGTGGCCATGACTACCGACTCTTTTGTGATAACTCCGCTGTTTTTCCCTGGTGGAAATATAGGTAAACTTTCCGTCTGCGGCACCGTCAACGACCTGGTGGCCTGCGGAGCCAAACCGCTGTTCTTATCGACCGCCATGATTATAGAAGAGGGTCTGTACTTGTCCGATCTGC
>JAKJCH010000172.1 GCA_022706565.1 Bacillota bacterium
GATCTTGCAGGGCTGGGTTGAGATTGGTATAAATCCTCAGCCCGGCGGTATAGATAACACTGTCGTTGCCCCCGAAATCCTTATTTTGGGACAATATAGCGGCAGCCTCGTCAATGACCGCATCAGTGTAAAAACCATGGCTGGTGATGACATCTTTGGTCTGGGCCAGGACGATCGGATGCTCGTAGGCTTGATCAGCCTGGTCGGAATCGATGAAGCCCGAATCCACCATGCTGTACAAGACTTGTTTCTGTCTGGTTTTGGCGGCTTCCAAATTCGAAAAGGGATTATAGTTGTTGGGACTCTGGATCAAACCGGCCAGCATAGAGGCTTCAGGCAGGGACAACTCGCTGACATCCTTGCCGAAAAAGGTGTGGGCGGCAGCTTGTACCCCGTAAGCACCAGCTCCGAAGTATATTTTGTTGAGGTACATCTCCAGGATCTCATCTTTTGAATAGGTAGCCTCGATCTTGAAGGCCAGGAACATCTCTTTGATCTTTCTCTCCCAGTTCTTGTCATTGGAGAGAAAGGAACTCCTGGCCAACTGCTGAGTGATAGTGCTGGCTCCCTGTCCGGTCATATCGCCAACCTGGAAGTTTCTGAGCACCGCTCTGGCGATTCCTTTGATATTGATGCCATGGTGGTTGTAAAACTCTTTGTCTTCCGTGGCGATAAAGGCCTGGATCAACTCATGGGGTACCTGCTCCAGACTGACGTCCATCCGGTTCTCCGGTCCGTGCAGTCTGTTGAACACATTACCCTCCAGGTCATAGAGCAGGGTAGTATTTGCCCCAACCAATTGTTGCGGGTCGAAGGCCGGCAGGGCCTTGGCAGCGTAGGTGGAAAGAGCTGCCACAAAGGCGATAATAATCAAGAGAAGTATCGTTAGCAAAAGCCTTCCCTTGTTTATCCGGCGAGATGGTTTGGGCGGTGTGCTGGGCGTTGGAGTAGGGGTTGCAGCCATAGATTAACATCGCCTCCTGGATAACTGGTTGATATATTGGCACAAAAGTATAGATTCACGTCGACATCACGGACAGATCCGCCCATTTTTATACGGAACTCTATATCCATTTGACAAAAACGCCTAAATTCCTGCTTGTTCGCTGATAATATAGGCAGCGAAAGTCGTATATGCAGGCTTCATGCCTCATTATTGCATATCTCTAAAACGATATGCTATCATTTTTTAATGGCAAGGAGGTTACGAAATGGAGACTTCATATAAAGAGGAAGCTCGGCGGCAACTGGATTTGATTGAGCGCGGAGTAGCGGAGATCCTCCCCCGGGAGGAACTGCTGCAGAAGCTGGAGATATCAATCCGGGACGGCAAACCGCTAAAGATAAAACTGGGTTTAGATCCTACGGCTCCTGATATTCACCTGGGCCATACGGTGGTCTTGAATAAAATGCGTCAGTTTCAGGATCTGGGCCATGAGGTCCATTTGATCATCGGTGATTACACTGGCCTTATCGGGGATCCCAGCGGCAAATCGGAAACCCGCCGGCAGTTGACCGAAGAGGAAATCATCGACAATGCCCGCACCTATCAGGAACAGATCTTCAAAGTACTCGACCCTGACAAGACCATAGTCCATTTCAACAGTGAATGGCTCAAACCCCTCCAGCTCATCGATGTCCTGCAACTGGCCGCCAAATACACTGTCGCCCGCATGATGGAGCGGGACGATTTCGAGAAGCGCTACAAGGAAGGCTTGCCCATCGGCGTGCACGAATTCATGTACCCGCTGATGCAGGGTTATGATTCGGTCGCATTGCAGTGTGATCTGGAGATGGGCGGCACCGACCAAAAGTTCAATTTGCTGGTAGGCCGGCATCTGCTTAAAGAATACGGATATGAACCGCAGGTAGCATTGATGATGCCCATCCTGGAGGGCACCGATGGGGTGCAGAAGATGAGCAAGAGCCTGGGCAATTATATCGGGGTTACTGATGACTCCTATGAAATGTTCGGCAAAACCATGTCCATCAGCGATAGTCTGATAACCAGGTATTTTGAACTCCTGACCCGGGTGCCGATGGAGGAGATCAAGAGTATGCAGGAGCAGATGGAGAGCGGTACCTTGAATCCCCGTGATGCCAAAATAAGGCTGGCCATGGAACTGGTTTCCATATTCCATAGCCCGGAAGAAGCAGTCCAGGCCATGGAGAGGTTCAAACTGGTTTATTCCCAGCGCGATATCCCCGATGATATCCCGGTCATTGTCGCCGAGGCCTCGGAAGTCTGGCTGCCTCGGTTTTTCACCGAGCACGGACTGGCAGCTTCGACCAGTGAGGGTCGGCGCATGATCCAGCAGGGAGCAGTGCGGGTCAACGGAGAAAAATACCAGCAGGAAGAGTTGCGACTGGCCGATGAGATGGTAATTCAGATCGGCAAACGTAAATTTGCCCGAATCAAGGTATAATGCAGAGGTCTTGACGCGGTCCGAGCCCGGCCTTTCTATGACACCGTAAAATGGTACTCTGAGTGCTTTTTGGCCGGGCGGGCTGATATTCTTATGTTCCCATTGACTTGAGCGCCGGCAGGATGTCGTTGACGTGACCCTCAAAGAATATGGCGTAGCCCCTAACATTGGGGTAGTCCAGGGAAAGCATTTTAATGAAGGTGAAACCAACTGCTTCCAGATCATCCTGGGGAGTATTGCGGATGTATTTCATGTGTTCATCGGTAATCTTCTTGGCCATGCAGTACACTTCCTTTTTCTTGGAATTGTACAAAGCTGTGGCTACCAGGGTTCTCATCTTTCATTAACCTCCTATCGGGTATCCCCCTCAACCCCCACACCTGAAATGCCTCATGTGATCCCTCCGACCACCGTGGTTGTTCAAATCCAAAGCGCCGGAAGCGGGGCTGATAAATCCAGTACAGTAAGATAGCACCAACCCAAGTGCAGGTATACGAATTTAAATGTTATCCCTTTGCCAGCTTCAATGCAAGTCTATCATTCACGGGTTGGCTATTCGTCCGGATTCTACGTCGAAGAGTGTCGAAAACTGAGTATATTCCTAAAAATTATGGATTGACGCTGTTTGTTATGATTGGATACAATGGTATCGATACAAGGCCAGTCTCTTATTATTTATTAATAAGTCGAGGAAGACTGGCCATTTTCCCTGAAAGGAGGTGACAAGAATTGGCTAACATCCGAGAAATCATCCTATCCTTTCGGGATAAACCAGGTGGAATTATAGAAGCATATCATGCCGTGCAGAGAGAATGCAATTACCTGCCGAAAGAGACTATCTCCATTGCAGCCGAGGTATTTGGCGTATCTGAAGCTCAAGCCTACGGTGTCGCAACCTTTTATTCCTATCTTTCCGTTGCCCCACGCGGCAAATATATAATCAGGATGTGCGAGAGCGCACCCTGCCACATCGCCGGTGCTGACGCCCTGATCAAAGCATTTGAAGACGCCCTGGGCATCAAGGTCGGAGAGACAACTGCAGACGGCAAGTTCACCCTGGAATTGACCGAATGTGTGGGACAATGTCAGGGAACCCCGGTTATCACCATCAACA
>JAKJCH010000173.1:0-272 GCA_022706565.1 Bacillota bacterium
CCCGCCGGCCCAATTCCATAAACAACCTCCACCCCCTGACCAAATTGCTGACCACCCTCGCCTATCTGGTGGTAGTGGTCTCCTTTGGCCGCTACGAAATCAGCGCTCTCCTGCCCCTGGTTTTTTACCCGGTGATCCTCCTGGCCTTTACCGACCTGCCGATTGGGGAAATAATGAAGCGGATCGGCTGGACCCTTCCCTTTATCATCGGGTTGGGGATATTTAATCCGATCTTCGATCACCAGACTGTAAGCGTGCTGGGCTTCCGCATA
>JAKJCH010000173.1:419-3277 GCA_022706565.1 Bacillota bacterium
CGCGCCCCGGGCCACAAGGGCATTAAGCGGGAAGCGTGGGGCTCCTTTACCGGCAACCTCCTGCTCAGATCCTTCGACCGGGCTCAGCGCGTCTACGCAGCCATGTGTCTGCGGGGATTTTCAGGTGATTATCATGCCGGCAGGATGAACCCTCCAGAACGCCGGGAAATGATATTTATCCTCGGGTGGCTGGCTTTTTTTATTGCCGCCCGTATCTACGACCTGCCAGCCTGGCTGGGTTCATTGTTGACAGGAGTGATCAGCTGAGATGAGTCATCACCGCGTTGAAGTGAGAGACCTGTACTTCTCCTATCCGGACGGACATGAAGCCATACGCAATATGTCGTTCTCCATCTATCATGGTGAATCGGTAGGAATTATCGGTGCCAACGGAGCCGGCAAGTCCACCTTGCTGATGCTGCTGATGGGGATACTATTTCCTGATGGCGGCGAGATCGTGGTGGGCGACACGCGTCTGACCCGGAAAACCATGACGATGATTCGGCAACGGCTGGGGATGGTCTTCCAGGATCCCGACGACCAGCTATTTATGACTACGGTAAGGGACGATGTGGCTTTTGGCCCCCGCAACTTCGGGCTGGAAGAAGCTGAGGTCGAAATGCGTGTCGAAGAAGCCCTTGCCCAAGTGGGCATACCCCACCTGATCGACCGGGCGCCGTTTAAACTGTCAGGCGGAGAGAAGCGGGCTGCAGCCATTGCCACCGTTTTGTCGATGAAACCGGACATCCTGATCATGGATGAACCCACCTCGTCCCTGGACCCCAAATCGCGGCGCCGGGTGATGGAACTCCTGAAGACTTTCGAGCACACCAAGATCATCACCAGCCACGACCTGGACATGGTTCTGGAGACTTGCCAGCGGGTCATCGTGATCAGCAATGGTGCGGTAGCCGCCGATGGCAACGCCGTCAACATTTTGTCCGACCCAGAATTGCTGGACCGCTGCGGATTGGAAATGCCCTTATCCCTCCAGAACTGCCCCCATTGCGGTTGCAGCAAGTTGTCACGGGATCGGTTCTAGTGACACTCAAAAAGTTGTCACGGGGTCGGTTCTCCTGACACCCAAAAATTCATTCTCATCATTCTGCACTCTTCATACTCCGCGAATAATCTCCTACCTCCGCAACACCATGACTAGCAGCCTGAATAATAGCAAATAATAATCAGACGAATAACCTTGAAGGAGGAATCTGATTTGCCTTTCCCCAGCAACTTACAGATCAGCCAGTTGCAGCAGGATTTATCATCACTGCGCCTTCAGAATTGGCTGGGACAGGTGAATCTCAGCGTCTTATCGCTGCCCCGGCACTGAAGCGGCAGGAGGACTGATAACGCCCAGCCCCTCACCATGGACCTTGCCACAACCATAAATAAATGGAGATAGTCAACCATGACTCTGAAGAATTACCATACCGGGCGGCGCTACACGGCTTACGTCAACACCTTGGGTACCACTCAGCTGCACCTGCGCAGCCCCTGGGTGGTAGCGTTCTGGTCGATGATGTTCCCAGGATTAGGACACGTCCTGCTATCCAAGTATTTGCGCGGTTACATCCTCTTTTTGTGGGAGGTATTCATAAATCTCCAGGGACACATCAACATGGCCATCTTCCACTCATTCCTGGGGGATTTCGAGGCTGCCAAACAAGTTTTGGATACCAGATGGGCGCTTATCTATATTCCTGTTTACTTTTTTGCCATCTGGGACAGTTTTCGCAGTGCGGTCGACTTGAATAACCAATATGTGCTGGCGGCCCGGGAGAATGGGGCCCTCAAGCCCTTCAAGCTGGATGCCGTCGAGATCAATTACCTGGATAAAAAATGTCCCATTACCTCCGCTCTCTGGTCCATGGTCACACCGGGACTGGGGCAGCTGAGTATCAACCGTCTGGCTTCGGCTTTCTTCATGCTCACCTGGGCGATGGTAATCGTATTTCTGTCCAACCTGTTGCCGGCGGTCCATGAGACCTGGGTGGGTAACTTCGCCCAGGGCAAAATGCTGCTCAATGTGCAATGGTTTCTAAACATTCCTTCGGTGTATTTCTATGCTGCCTATGACGCATACGTCAATACCGTGGAAGGCAATAAACTATTCGACCGGGAACAGGCCAATTTTTTCAAGCGGCGCTACCAAACCAGTAACTTCAAAATGCCTTCATTAAAGAGGTCAGGGAGTGGATGCATGTACATTGTCTCAACCTTCAAACATTCTATAATGCTGGAGCAGGCCATAACTGCCGTAGAACAGAAAGGGATAGCCCGGGAGAATATCCTGGCGGTATCCCTGGACAAACGCGACGAGAAACAGAAATTGTTCGATTCCATGCATCAATCCGATGGGATCAGCATACTGGATGTCCCCTTCATACTGGGCTCCTTTCTGGCCCTGATGGGGGCTATATACGGGTTCAACTTCTACCTTGGTCCCCTACTATGGGGTATCATCGGGTTCATAGTGGGCGCCGCATTGGGTCTGGCCATCAAATTGATCATCAATCGGAAACACATCCGATACCGTTCCCAGCAGCAAAATCCGGAAGTGGTTTTGATCGTGGAATGCGGCGAAAATGAGGCCGACACAGTGAAGGACCTGCTCTGGGAGCACGATGCGATGGGGGTGCGCAAGCTGGAATTGGGCCGTTCTCAAGCATCTGCCAGTTGAAGTCTATAATGCCCGGTACGTGCTGTACTATTTTTGGCTTAGTTGGCCATGGATGCGCATATAATTCAGGACGTCAGTACGGGAGACCAGACCCAGCAGTTGCGAACCCTCCATAACCAGCACCCGGCCCACTCCGTTGGCAAACAGTTTGTTCATGACCGCGGCTACCGCCTCA
>JAKJCH010000173.1:3287-3529 GCA_022706565.1 Bacillota bacterium
GTGGTCCGGGGCCAGTCAGCCTGAGGCAGATTGCGGACATTATTGAGGCTCACGATCCCGGTTATTTGATCCTGCTGGCGAACCGGGAAAAAGGCGTACTTGTGTTTATAGAAGTATTTATCAACCAGATCCTGCACGGATATGAAGTAGTCCACGATTACTACCTGGGTGGTCATGAAATCGCGCACCGGTATCTTCGTAAATATATCGCTCAACAACATCTGCTGGTAGCTGGATTGAGC
>JAKJCH010000174.1 GCA_022706565.1 Bacillota bacterium
GCCCCGAATCCGATGTAGACACCGGCCAGAATCCCTAACAGGAAGAGCTTGCCAAACGCCATTTCGGCTTTGGTCTTACCCGCATTACATACTGCTGCGGCTACCTCCGCTGGAGACATAAAGTTCATAGAGTACACATCACCTTTCATCATTAATAGCAAAGTTTCTATAGTCTTCTAATCAAGCTTGGCGTTGAACTCCGGCCGGAAATGGGCCGGGGTCGTCAGCAGCGGTGCCGGGATGCCTGTCCCAAGCCGCGCAACAGGCTCTGCTCATCACTCTGCCCAACCGCTCCGACCTGGTTTATCACCTCCATTTTGTAAAAAAGATATTTTAGACTACATGTCACATATGAAAGGATTCTGTCTAGATTTGTTTTTTCCTGTGAGGATGAAAAATTTTTTTTGAGGAATATCATGGAGGTCTTTGCAGAGCGAGGCATGGGGACGGTTCGAGACCACTGAAGAAGTCCATTTTGCCTATATTTAAGCATGCATAAATACATTGGCTTACACGCTAACGCTTAACGTTCGCCAATATATTATGCATACCACAAAAGCAATTCTTAACATTTTCAGTGGTCTCGGACGGTTCTTTTGCCCTGCTAATCAACTTCGAGGCACGGGGACGGTTCTCTTGCCTCGCTAATCAACTCTTCACTTATTTCGACACCATAATGGGAAGGGTCTTGATTCTTTGAACAAAAAAAGCCCCCGGTGCTCAGACCGGGGGGCTGGTGGAACCAAATATAGTAACTAACCGGAGATTTGCCGCACCGAGCGGGCTTCTATATAGCCGCGGTATCCCATCGGCGCCATCTGGAATCGGGGGTTGTCTTCGTCGGCCCATTCAAACCCGTAGATTTGGGGATCGTATTTCTTCATTACCTCCCACAGGTCTGTGATGGCATCCATGAAATCCTCGTCATCAAAGGGCTCGCCCTGGAATACCATCATCTTGCCGGGGGGCAGCTCAATGATTTCGAAACCTTCCGGAGCCTCGCCGCGGTAGTCCACCGGTACTTCAACCCCTTGGACGTATTGAGAGGTGCCTCTCTCGATCATACTGGGGGGCAGCCACATCCCGATGGGTTCGTACATGGCCTCCTTGATACTGGACAGCACGCCCCAAACATCACAGCCTACTTCCTCGCAGTATTTGAAATAATCGGTCGCTTCGATGCCCCTTCTGATAATCGCCTTGCGCTCCGGCCTTTCCACTACCTGCACAAAAACCGTCTGGGTGTTCTCCTTTTTTGACATGACCTTGCCTCCTTCAGAAAAAGTAAGGTGATAAGCACGGGTGCCGTAGGGTATGAAAAGCGGTATGGGCGGCGGATTGTTGCGGTACTTCTGCGGCGATATCCCGAATTGCCGGGAGAAGGCCCGTGAAAACCCGTCCTGCGAATCAAATACGAAATCAAACGCGACATCGATCACTCTCGTTTTTTCATCCCGCAATACCAAGGCCGCTTTGGACAGTCTCAGCGCCCGCAGGTATGCGAATGGGGACTTGCCGGTCAGCTCCTTGAAAATCCTGGCGCTGTGCCACTGGGAATACCCGGCGGCTTTCGCCAGGTCACTCATGGTCATGGGCTCGTAAATATGCTCTTCCATGTAATCCTGCATCCGCTGCACCGCATTTATCGTTTCCCATCGTTCCATGCCCTCACCTCCCTTCTAAAGTGTATATTGTTAGAGCCCCTCTTTTCCCGACCGGGCGTGCTAAGTTTCATGAAGGCCTGATTATTGGTGTAAATGTATCGACCGGGTCAACCTATCCCAGCCAGTCAGGGCGAAAGAACCGTCCCCTTGCCTCGCTAAAGAACCGTCTCCTTGCCTCGGTTGCCGGTTTTTATGAGCAGCCAGACCGCCACAGCCATAAAGGGCAGGCCGCCGATGATGCCGGCGATGGTCGGACCCAGCAGCGGGTTGTAACCGCTTTTGGCCAGGAGGACGGCTAGTCCCGCCCCGGCGTTGACGGTGGAATGGATCATAGCCGCAGGAATTACGCTGTTCAGCTTAAGCGTCATGTAACCTTCGATCACGCCCAAACCTATGCAGAACCAGATCATGGCCAGGATACCGAGCCAGGGAAAACCGGCGTAAGCGGTGCCGTAATTGTGGCCCAGCGCTATTATGGGGGCATGCCACAATCCCCAGATGATACCGGTGACCACCAACGCCCCCCGACCGGACATCAGCTCACGCAACTTAGGCAACAGGTAGGCTCGCCAGCCCAGTTCCTCGCCCAGGGTGGGAATGATGTTGACCACCGGCCCGATGATGATTATCTGCAATATGGTAATCAGCAGCAGGGTCTGGGCGGAAAATCTGCCCCCAGTATTGGCGGCGGCCTGCTGCAACACGGTAAGGTCAGGATCGAATGAACCGGGCACCACCAGGAAATAGAAGGCTATGCTAAATAACAGCAGGGCGGTTGGTCCGAAGAAAACCAGCAGGTACTCCTTCAGATGCCCTTTAAAATTCGGGCGCAGCATCATGTTGCCGAAGCCCTCGCCGGTTATCAGCCTGGTCAATATGTTGCCTAAGGTCGGGACAAACATTGCCGCCATGGCAATATATATGGTCACCCCGGTCCCATAGGTCAGCCCGCGCAGGGGTATCTGCGCAAAAATGATCCAGGTGATGACGAATGTCAGGCCTACAAACCAGATCAGCCGTTTTTTCACCATCGTCTTGTCCTGTTCCATTTCCATCTGCCTCCTTAATTCTGACTGCAATTGCTCTGCAGCCGATCGATAATCCGTTGGAAACGTGGGTCGTCGGCCAATGCCGAGAAGGCCGGGTTATGAGCAATTGATTCATACATACTGGTCTTGATGGTGCGGTCGTCCCGGGGCAGATCATCGCCTAGATCCAGCCGGGCGATCCAGTTTTCCACCAGGTTAAAAAAGTCGTCCCCATGCAGCCGCAGGGGATAGATGTCACTGGTCACTATCTCCGTATACTGCTCCAGCATTTGGAGCGCCTGCTCACGATCGTTGCGGGTCATATACCCATTGGCGGCACAGATGTATAAGCCTACCAAAACCCCGGGATGGAGATGCTTCATGTCGAACAGCTCCGAAATTGCCAGGGCCCGCCGCAAGATCTCATCGAATTTGGCCGCATCACCCACACACAGATTCAGATAAGCCGGGAAGAAGTTGAACAGGACCACGATGTTCTGATAAATGCCCACCTGCAGCACCTCTTGGGCATCCTGGGGACGGCCGGTCATCTGATAGGCCGAGGCCATCAGTATCTCCGGCGGCATGGCCGGCTCGATGCTGTCCTCCAACAGCACCAGGGCCCCCTTGGCATCACCGGCGACCAAGCTGCAGTAGGCTTCCATATAGAGGGCCTTCTTGGTCAGAGCCACATCATCGCTTTCCTCTTTGACCCGCACAAACAGAGCCCGGGCTTCCTCCAGCAAGGCGGCTGCCTGCGGTGTTCCTTTCACCAGTTCTACATGGTTGACCATCAACAGCCCCATCTGCA
>JAKJCH010000175.1 GCA_022706565.1 Bacillota bacterium
CCGCCGTGAAGAGATTATCGTTCACTGGGAAAAAATCGTAAGGATCGGTCGGGACGTTATTCTGGTCGAAATAAGTACCTTCTCCGAAGTGGATAAAAAACACAGGGGACGATTCCTGGATGATGACGATAATTTCTAGGCCACAATCGGTCCCTGTGGTTGATTATCAGGGTTTTATTGTTCATAATGATTGCAGAACAGCAACGGGTTTTGAATCGGCCGAATTACCGGTTGTGTTGAGGTGAAATCATGCTGTGTCCTTATTGTCGGAATACGGACAGCAAGGTAGTTGAAAGCCGCTCCAGCGAGGACGGGGCTACTATAAGACGGCGGCGCGAGTGCATGTCCTGCCATAAACGTTTCACTACCTATGAAAAATACGAGGAGCGGCCATTCCTGGTGGTAAAGAAGGACGGGAGCCGCCAACAGTTCGACCGCAACAAGATTCTTATGGGGATTTTGCGCGCCTGCGAGAAAAGATCCGTGAGCTCGGAGGTTATTGAAGAGATTGTGGACTCCATCGAAGCCGAATTGAAGGATCTTAGCGAGCGCGAGGTCAGCAGTGTGGTCATCGGCGAGATGGTGATGGACAAGCTGCGTGCTCTAGATGAGGTGGCCTATGTGCGATTTGCCTCGGTTTACCGCCAGTTTACCGATCTCAACAGTTTTATCAGCGCCATAGATCAGCTAAAGGGCAAATAGCCGTCGCGGTACCCCAAAGCTGGTTATGACTGCTCTGGATCTTTCCCTTCCGTTTCCGCTTGCAGAAGCTCCCGGGTCTGTTCGGCAAATGCTTCCGGAACCGCTATCTTGACTTCACCTAATGGGCCCACCGTCAATCCAAATACCGACCCCAAGGATTTAATTAGTCTGACCGGAATGCCGAATGACTTTATCAGGCTTTCCAGCAACACATCCTCGGGCGGGTTGACAGTGGCGATAACCACCCACGGTGATTCCGAGATATCGAAGCCGCAGTCGGGACACTGCTGCTGTTCTTTAATGTCCAGGTGACATCGGGGACATTGCATTGAGACCACCTCCTGACAATACCTGATCATATTCTATTAGAAATCGGGGGCGAGGACAAATATGGAGCCATGGATTATTCGGGAAACCGGATCGATCAAATATATAACCGTGCCCAGTTGGGAGGCAGCGGGAGTGGACCTGGCCTTTTCAGCCCGCTTGGGCGGCGTAAGCGAGGGTCCCTATGAATCGTTGAATATGGGACTGCATGTAGGGGACCAGAAGGAGTTGGTGCTGGAAAACCGAAGGCGCCTGGCAGCGGTTTTTGAAACCGGACTGGACGCCATGGTATGCTGTCAGCAGGTGCACGGGAACAAAGTAGTTGTGGTGGGGTCAGCCGACCGCGGCAAGGGGGCCTTCAACCTGGATGAGGCCATACCCGGTTACGATGCCATGGTTACTGCTGAACCGGGTCTGTATCTGTTAAGCTTTTATGCTGATTGTGTACCGATTTATCTGTTCGACCCCCAACATCGTGTGGTGGCCAGTGCTCATGGTGGCTGGAAAGGGACCATGGGGCGGATTTGCGGTCATACCATCGATGTAATGAAGAACCAATTCGGTACCCGGCCGGAGGATGTCTGGGCTCATATAGGGCCCGGAATTGGAACCAACTGTTTCGAAATAAGTCCGGATTTGGCGGTACAGGTAAATACCGAATTTCCGGGATGGCATGATATAATTAGCACTAATGAAGAGGATCGCTGCACCTGGAACCTGCAGGATACCAACGCCAGGATATTGCAGGATAATGGGGTACAGCCGCAGAATATATCGATTTGCCCGTTGTGCACGGCCTGCCAACCGGAATTGTTTTTCTCTTATCGCCGGGATAAAGGCGCGACCGGGAGGATGGCGGCTTTACTGGGTCTGCGATATTGATTCAGCGAACACCGGAACCGGAGGCGGGGGATATGTCCAGCAGGATGCAAAGGCTGGAGCGCCGAGACAAAATGTACAGTGCCATCAAAGTGGTATTGGTGGTATTGGCTGCGGCAGCGGTCTTGGGGATTGGGTACAGAATTGGCTGCCAGGCACTGATTGCGATCAATAGTTGGAATCAGGAGATCAAGGTAGTCGAGTACGGTACCATGGAAGATCGCCTGCCTGCCATGGCAGTAGTAATGAATGAGGAACAGATCTTCCTGGCCCGGGAAGCGGGGCGTTTCGAAAACCTGGTCAAGGACAAGGAGAAGGTAGGGAAGGGAACCCTGCTGGGTTACTTCATAACCAATGAGGGCAAGAGCACCTTGCGGGCTCCACAAGCAGGGATTTTTATTCGCGGCACGGATGGGTTGGAAGAAGTATTCACCCATATTGATCTGGCGGCGGTTACGCCGGAGGTCTTCCAGTATAAACCGGTCCCGGCATTCTTGGACAAACCGGTGCAGACCGGCGAACCGATATTCAAAATCATAGATAGCCTGGTACCGACCAGACTTCTGATTAGTCTGCCGGAGGATAAACTCGAGGCTGCCGTACAGCCCGGCGAAAAGGTGGACATACTTTATGAAGGCGAGAGCTGGGGACAGGGCCGGATTAAAGAGATGAAACAGGAAGCCGGTGATGTGATGCTGCTGGTGGAACTGGATCACTTCAGCGCTGATACTATCAGCAAGCGCTTCGTAAAGGTAGAGATGGTACTTGATACCCATACCGGCTTTTTGGTCCCAGCCGAGGCTATCGTAGAAAAGGATGGGGAAAAAGGGGTTTATTGTGCAGTAGGCCCAGCAACCAAATTCAAACCGGTAGAGATAATCAAGCAGAAGGATGATACAGTGCTGGTACGAGGGTTGGACAAAAATGACTTTATAGTCACCAATCCTACTGCTAGAATATAGGATGACAGGGGAAGCCATGGAAAACATAGAACTACACCTAAACGAGATCCGACACAGGATCGGGCGGGCGGCCCGTCACAGCGGCCGCAGGGAAACCGACATCACATTGGTGGCGGTCAGTAAGACAGTAGGACCGGAAGCGGTAATGGCGGCGTTCGAGCTGGGAGTGACCGATTTCGGAGAAAACCGAGTGGCGGAGCTTGTTCGCAAGAACAGTATTCTTCCTCAAGCCCGCTGGCATTTAATTGGCAGACTGCAGACCAATAAGGTCAAGGATGTAGTCGGCCGAACCTGCTTGATTCATTCCCTGGATCGCTGGAAACTGGCCGAGGAGATCAACAAACGCGGAATGGCGCTAGGCATACAGGTTCCGGTCTTGCTGCAGGTCAACATCACAGGGGAGGACAGCAAAACCGGTTTGGATCCTTTGGATGTGGCGGCTTTTCTACAGTCGGCAGGACAGTTGCCGGCGGTGCAGATCATGGGTTTGATGACCATGGCGAAAGATGATCCCGACCCCGAGGCCAGCC
>JAKJCH010000176.1:0-3036 GCA_022706565.1 Bacillota bacterium
TGCCGCTGATAGTTCCGTCATCCACCAGGCGCAGCATCTGCACCAGGTGGTCGGGAGTGAGTCGGCTGTCCCCGATTTCCAGGTTGTTCTGGTTCAGCAACCGGCTGAATTCCCCCATCATCCAGTTGGAGATGGTCTTGGCATCGGGATAATCCTGCATACACCGGTCGAAAAAGTCCAGGGTCTCCGGAGTCAGGGTCAGGAAAGCAGCATCGTAATCAGGCAAGCCATAAACCTCTG
Organism: Bacillota bacterium; assembly: GCA_022706565.1. Taxonomy (GTDB): domain Bacteria; phylum Bacillota; class Syntrophomonadia; order Syntrophomonadales; family Syntrophomonadaceae; genus PHAA01. The sequence continues at coordinate 241 of JAKJCH010000176.1, forward strand.
CCAAACGCTGCTGGGCTTGTTCGGGCATCTCCGGCAGGGCGGCCCTTACCTCATCCACCCATTCCCGGCTGATAAATAGGGGCGGCAGGTCAGGCTCAGGGAAATAACGGTAATCGTGGGCTTCTTCCTTGGAGCGCATGGAGCGAGTCACCTGTTTCTCCTCATCCCAGGTGCGGGTCTCCTGGATGATCTCAATCCCATCCTCCAGGGCTTCCATATGCCGTTTGGCCTCATATTCAATAGCTCTTTCCAGGGCCCGGAACGAGTTAAGGTTCTTGATTTCGCAGCGGGTTCCGTATTCCTGCTGACCGAAGGGGCGCACCGAAACGTTGGCGTCACAGCGCAGCGATCCTTCCTGCATCTTGCAGTCCGAGACCCCGGCAAACAACAACATGGAACGCAATTTTTCCAGATAGGCTCTGGCTTCCTGGGCGGAGCGCATATCCGGCTCGGATACGATCTCCAGCAGCGGCATCCCGCTGCGGTTCAAATCCACCAGGGAAAAGGGCGTGGTGGTGATGTCACCCTGGTGTACCAGTTTGCCGGCATCTTCCTCCATATGGGCTCTGGTAACGCCTACCCGTTTCTTCTGGCCTTTAACATCTATATCCACATAGCCCCGTTTGCAGACCGGAAAATCGAATTGCGAAACCTGATAACCATGAGGCAGGTCCGGATAGAAATAGTTTTTCCGGTCGAACTTGCACATGGGCGGGATTTCGCAGTTAAGAGCCAGCCCGGCGCGGATGGCCAGTTCCACCACATGGCGGTTGAGCACCGGCAGCATCCCCGGGAAACCGGAGCAAATCGGACAGGTCTGTCGGTTGGGTTCAGCTCCGAAGGCAGTGGAGCAGGAACAAAAAATCTTGGTCTGGGTCTTGAGCTCGGCATGGACCTCCAGGCCGACAACTACTTCATAACCCGTGCTCATCTATTTCACCCCCAGCTGCGGTTTGATGGTATGAAAATCGGTATTCTGCTCGAAAGCATAGGCGGCTTTATAAATCGTCGCCTCATCGAAGGCCTTGCCGATGATCTGCATGCCCACCGGCAGTCCCCCGGCAAACCCACAGGGGATGGACATACCCGGCAGCCCCGCCATGTTCACCGGGACAGTCAGGATGTCATTCATGTATATGGTCAGGAGATCGCCGCTCTGCTCCCCCAGCGCGAAGGCGGTGGTGGGTGTGGTCGGCGCTGCAATAATGTCATAATCATTGAATACCTTGGCAAAGTCCTCAGCGATAAGCCGTCTTACCTTCAGGGCTTTAAGGTAATATGCGTCGTAATAACCGGAACTTAAGGCATAGGTGCCCAGCATGATGCGCCGCTTCACTTCATCCCCGAAGCCATGAGCACGGGTCAGAGAGAACATATCCACCACGTTCTCGGCAGTTTGGTCCCGGTAGCCGAACCTTACTCCGTCGAAACAGGCCAGATTGGCGCTGGCTTCAGCCGGACCCACCAGGTAATAGGCGGGCAGGGCGTATTCACTGTGAGGCAGCGATACCTCCTCCACTATGGCTCCTAATTCCTCATATTTCTTAAGGGCCTGCATGATCAGGACCCGAATCGATTCATCCACTCCGGCGCCAAAGTATTCGCGCGGATAAGCGATGCGCATTCCTTTGACCGAACCATCCAGGCCCGCTGTATAATCAGGCACTGCCAGACTGACACAGTTGGAATCAAGGGGATCATGACCGGCGATGATCTGCATAATCATGGCGTTGTCCCGCACATCCTTGCTGAGTACCCCCACCTGGTCCAGAGAAGAGGCATAGGCGACTACCCCCCAGCGGGATACCCGCCCATAGGTCGGCTTCATCCCCACCACTCCGCAGTATGCTGCCGGTTGGCGGATAGAGCCGCCGGTATCCGAGCCCAGGCTGAAGGGGATCTGGCCGGCGGCTACCGCAGCCGCCGAACCTCCGGATGAACCCCCGGGTACCTTGGTAAGATCCCATGGATTGCGGGTGGGAAAGAAGGCTGAATTCTCCGTCGACGATCCCATGGCAAACTCGTCCATATTGAGCTTGCCCATCAAGATGCTATCGTGCTGGTCCAGGCGGCTAGAAACGGTAGATTCGTAAGGGGGGACAAAATCGGCCAGCATCCTGGAGCCGCAGGTAGTCTTAATCCCGCGGGTGCAGATGTTATCCTTGAGTCCCATCGGTATGCCGGCTATGCCCTGGTAATTGCCTTTGGCATCGACCCGGCGGGCCTTGTCGAGAGCCTGCTCACCGGTCAAGGTGATAAACGATTTTACCTCCCCTTCGACTGCGTCGATGCGGGCCAAGAGCGATTTTACTATCTCTTCCGACGAGGTTTTCCCACCGGCCAATAATTCCTGCAACTCATGTACAGTCAGCTCATGCAGTTCCACCTGACTGACCTCCTCTACATAATCTTGGGCACTTTATATTGGTAATCTTCAGCCAGCGGAGCGTTGGCCAGTATCTCTTCCCGATCCATACTGGGCCCCGGCTGATCCTCCCGGAAGACATTGTTTATGGGCAGGATATGGGTGAGGGGTTCAATGCCTTCAGTAGGGATGGCTTTGAGGGTATCCGCATAATTGAGGATAGAGCTGAGCTGTTCGGTAAATTTGATCTTTTCCTCTTCGGTCAGGTTCAGACGGGCCAACTGGGCCACATGCTCAACTTCCTTTATAGTCAAGGCCATTCCAATTCCTCCTCGAGTCTTTTCATACGTTGATAATTATATCAAATAGGCGGGGAATTCACTAATATTGCCATTGTATACAGTCATGGCCGGCACCGGGTTTAGCCTGGT
>JAKJCH010000176.1:3081-3385 GCA_022706565.1 Bacillota bacterium
CCGCCATGGCCACGGGTACTAGAAACAGTCCCGGCAGCAGGTTGGCTACCTTGATCCTGGTGATCCCCAGGGCATTTAATCCTATCCCCATTATCAATACCCCGCCCAGGGCAGTGATATTGTTGAGCATGGGATCGTTGAGCAGGGGTTTGAGGAATCCGGCGGCCATACTGATCGAGCCCTGGTACAGGAAGAGCGGCAGGGCTGAGAAAAGCACCCCCACCCCCATACTGGCTGCAAATAGCATGGCGAATATGCCATCCAGCATGGATTTCACCAGCAGGATTTCATAGTTGTGCGTCAA
>JAKJCH010000177.1 GCA_022706565.1 Bacillota bacterium
TGGCCTTGCGTACTCTCTGTACCCGACGCTCAGTATTGGTAAAGGTTCCATCACATTCGGCAAAGCTGGCTGCCGGCAGCACTACATCCGCGAAGGCGGCAGTCTCAGTGAGGAACAATTCCTGTACCACTAGGAATTCCAAATTCCCCAGAGCGGCCTTGATATGATTGGCATTAGGATCGGTGAGCACCGGATTCTCACCCAGGATATACATGGCTTTCACATGGCCTTCGTGGGCGGCTTCGAACATTTCGGGTATCTTCAATCCTACCTTGGTAGGAATGGAACTTCCCCAGGCTTTTTCAAATTTCTCTTGGTTGGCCTCCACGGTGACCGACTGATAGCCCGAATATACGTTAGGCAGGGCACCCATATCGCAGGCTCCCTGTACGTTGTTCTGGCCGCGGATCGGGCACACGCCCACTCCGGGACGGCCCAGGTGTCCGGTCAGCATGGCCAGGTTGGCAATGCTCATAACGTTACGGGTCCCGCAGATATGCTCGGTTATACCCAGGGTATAGAAAATCATAGCCTTGTCGGTGGTGGCATAGAGCCGAGCCACGGTATACAGATCTTCCGCAGACAGACCAGTGATTTCAGCCACTTTTTCAGGAGGATAGTTTTCGACAATGGCTTTCAGTTCCTCGTAATTCTCGGTCCGTTCCTCAATGAACTTCTTATCTTCCAAGCCTTCCTTGATGATTATGTGCATCAGGCCGTTCAGCAGCGGGATGTCGGTCCCGTGTTTGTGGCGCAGCCAGATGTCGGCTTCATCCACCAAATCGATATGGCGGGGATCACAGACCACCAGTTTACAGCCATTGCGGGCTGCTTGGCGCATCTTGTAGCCGGCCACCGGGTGAGCCTCGGTGGTATTGGTGCCGATGAGTATCATAAGTTCAGCTTCATTGGTGATATCGCTGAAAGGATTGGTCATTGCTCCGCTTCCGAAAGTAGTTGCCAGACCGGCAACGGTGGGAGCGTGTCAGGTGCGGGCGCAGTGGTCGACGTTGTTAGTCCCCATAGCTGCGCGAGTGAATTTCTGGACCAGGTAGTTTTCCTCATTGGTACAGCGGGCCGAACTCAGGGCGGCAAAGGAATCGGGTCCATATTGGGCCTTGATCTCGTTGAGCCGCTTCGCTATCAGGTCATAAGCTTCGTCCCAGGATGCTTGTTCAAATTTGCCATCTTTCTTGATCAGCGGGGTGGTCAGACGGTTCTCGTTGTAGATGAAGTCCCAGCCGAAGCGACCTTTGATACAAAGGCTGCGTCCATTTACCGGGCTGTCCGGATTGGAAAGCACACCGATTATCTTCTTGTCCTTGACGGCCAGATCGAAGTTACAGCCAGTCCCGCAGAATGGGCAGGTAGTTCTTACCCGCTCAATTTCCCAGCGGCGGCCAAGCCCCTTCATGGATTTTTCGGTGAGGGCACCGGTAGGGCATACTGCTACGCACTGTCCGCAGAAAACGCAGTCGGAATCGATATAGTCGACGTCCCCGGCGGTAGTGGCTTTACGGTGATAACCACGATTAAGATAGGACAGGTTGTCCTGGCCGGTCATCTCTTCACAGGCCCGAACACAAGCACCGCAAAGAATACACTTGTTCAAGTCGCGGCTGATGAACGGGTTGCTCTCATCTATGGCATAACAGTACTTCTCTCCCTTGAACGGAGTTTCCTTGACGCCATAGCGGTATGCGTAATCAGCCAGTTTGCATGCACCCGCCTTTTCGCAGGTCATGCATTCAAAGGGATGATTGGCGAGCAGGAGTTCCAATATGGTCTTCCTCGCTTCGACAACAGCCGGCGATTCGGTATTAACGACCATGCCGGGCATTATCGGCGTTACGCACGATGCCGGCAGCAGCCGGTTCCCTTCCACTTCGACCACACACATGCGGCACGATCCCATCAGACTGAGATCCGGGTCGTAACACAACCTGGGTATATCGATCCCCACTGATTCTGCAGCCTTCAGTATCGTGGTCCCTGCCGGGGCTTCAACCTCCCTTCCATCGATGATGAGTTTCACTAGTTCCACTACCATCACTCCTTTCTAAATTCACCTATACCGGTTAGAAATGAAAAAAACCCCCAGCCCAAGGCTGGGGGTAAATGTCTGAGAAGCACAGTTCTCCTACACACTCCAGGGTAAGTTCAGACGCAAATCGACACTCACCCCAAATTCCTTTCCAACCACGGGAGGCAAGTCTGTTTCCAGGCTTACCCAACGGCTTTGCGCCATAGCCTATGCCTTAGGCCACAAAGCTCGGAATTCTCAAGATATTCAATTTCTTTTCCGGTATAACATTTGGTTATCTACCCTTTTCGACGTCCTTCTTAAAAATCCTGCTATCCAGTTAATAAAACAAGTATTTTGACCGCAATTAACGGAATGAGGCTCCTCTCAGGATGAGGGAGCCTCTTTCTAATATCAGCAGCTTATTTGTTGTCACCGGATTCACATCTGCTGCGTTTCATTATCTCTTTGACAACGGTAACCATCTTGCTCTCCAGCAAAAACGGACAGCCTACCCTAGCCTCCCGAGGCAGATAGGTTCTCTCAATACTGATGATTTGTTCGCTGTTGACTTCGCAGACCGCAAATGGACCCTCAAATCTTTTTACTACCGCGTACATTAAATTCACCCCTCTCCGCTTGGATTTGTTATGAGTACTTGACGGGACTTTTGCCTTCCCCTTCTTCGTTCTAGCAAATCCTTGGCAAATGCTCCCCTTCCAACATGGCTAGAATGCGCTGTGCTCCTAACTCCGTCTGCAGCAATACCATTTGCGCCGGTTCCCGGCGAACTTCCCCGATGATGGCGGCGCCGTTTGCTTCGGGGAGCTGCCGCAGGTCCCTGATAATCTCTGCTGCCCGCCGGGGATCAGTGATTACTACCATCTTGCCCTCATTGGCCATGTACAATGGATCCAGACCCAACATATCGCAGGCTCCCTGGACCACCGGGGAAACCGGGATTTTAGATTCCTCCACCAGAATTCCATGGCCGGATTGTTGGGCCAGTTCATTTAATACGGTGGCCAGCCCTCCCCGGGTGGGATCACGCATACATCTGACATCTGCGCCGTATTTCTCCAAAACCCGGCCGATGACCCCCAGCGGAGCGCAGTCACTCAAAGCCGGGGTGGCGAACCGTAATCCCTCCCGTTGGGCCAGGACGGCAAGTCCATGGTCTCCTACCGGACCGGTAACCAGCACCGCGTCACCATCTTCAATGCGGCTGGGCCGGTAATCGATCCCGGAAGGAATCACTCCAATCCCGGTGGTGTTTATAAATAGTCCGTCGGCGCTGCCTCTTTCCACCACCTTGGTATCACCGGTAACCAGGCATATTCCCGTCTCGCGGGCGGTGCGGG
>JAKJCH010000178.1 GCA_022706565.1 Bacillota bacterium
CCCCGCCGGCGGAGTAGTCTACAGTGAGGAGTCTGCGCTGGTTATGGCGGAACAGATCGGATATCCGGTGGTGGTGAAGCCCTATGATTCCAATCAGGGCAAAGGGGTTACCGCCAATGTATATAATGAAACCTTGTTGATAAAGGCATTCCAACTGGCCCAGGACTATTCCGACGGGGTTATGGTGGAGAAACACATCCGGGGGCGTGATTACCGCGTCCTAGTGGTAGGGGACAAGGTAGCGGCCGTTGCCGAACGGCGGCCTCCCTGCATTATAGGGGATGGGGTCAGCACCATTGCCGAACTGGTCGAGCAGGAGAACATGAGGCCAGATCGGGGTGAAGGTCATGAAAGACGGTTGAGTAAAATTGTCCTTGATGCAGCGGCCCGGGAATTCCTGGCCCGCATCGAAATGGAACCGGAGGATATACCGCGGCCAGGTGAAATTATTCACCTGCGTGGAAATGGCAATCTCAGTACCGGGGGGAGCGCCCGCGAATGCACCCGGGATATTCACCCCCGCAACAAGGAGTTGGCTATCAAGGCAGCTCGGGTGATCGGCTTGGATGTGGCGGGAATCGATATTGTAACCGATAATATCGCCAGATTGCTGACCCCCGCTAACGGCGCCGTGATCGAGGTAAACGCTGCCCCCGGCCTGCGCATGCATCTCTACCCCAGCGAAGGAAACCCCTGCAACGTTGCCGCCGATATCCTCGATCACATGTTTGCCAGCGGCTATGAGTCTATCCCGGTCATCTCGATAACCGGCACCAATGGCAAAACCACGGTCACCCGTTTGATCAGTCATGTTTTGACCCTGGCTGGCAAAAAGGTTGGTATGACCTGCTCTAGCGGCTCATATATCGGTCCAGAATGTGTATCCAAGGGTGATAATACCGGACCGGCCAGCGCCCAGGCTATCTTGTACAACCGGGAAGTTGAAGCGGCAGTTTTGGAGACTGCCCGCGGGGGCTTGATCCGATCCGGTCTTGGTTACGACCTGGCCGATGTAGGTTTGATTACAAATATAAGCGATGACCATCTGGGTATTGACGACGTAAATACACTTCAGGACCTGGCTTTTGTCAAGTCACTGGTGGCGGAGGCGGTCAAGCCGGATGGTTATGCGGTATTAAACGCTGATGACCGAATGACTGAGATAATTGCATCTCGGGTGAGGAGCAACCTGGCGTTGTTTGGCCAGAACCGCAACGGCGCCAGCCTGATCAAGCATATCGATGCTGGCGGATTAGCCGCAGTGGCTGAAGACCAAACCGTGTGCCTTTACCGCGATTGCAACCGGATAGAACTTATCGACATAAATGAGATACCTATTACCTTTGGCGGCAAAGCCGTCTGCAACATAGAGAATGCCTTGGCGGCCGCCGCAGGTTTGTATTGCCTGGGGATCTCGACCCATACCATTAGGTGGGGATTGATGTCTTTCCGGGCTGATCCCCGATCTAATGCCGGCCGTCTAAACCTCTTCGATCTCGGCAAGTTTCAGGTAATGCTCGATTATGGCCATAACCTGAGTGGTTACCAGTGTGCCATTCAATTGGCTCAAAGCCTTGATGCTGGCCGCTTGGTGGGGGTGATCGGCATGCCCGGCGATCGGTTGGACCGGTCTATCTTTGAAGTGGGGCAGTTGTGCGGTAGGGCTTTCGGGAAGATCTATATCAAGGAAGATGCCGACCTCAGGGGCAGAAAACCGGGTGACGCTGCTGAAATCCTGTATCGGGGGGCGGTTAACGGCGGTGCCAGCCGCAAGGAGATCGAGATTATCCGCTCGGAAACACTAGCCCTGCAAGCAGCTCTTGATAATGCCCTGCCAGGCGATTTGATAATGATGTTCTATGAAAATTTCGAATCCAACTACAAATTGATCCTGGACTACCTTAAGATCCTGGACGTGCAATCAGCGGTGGCCGAGCGGGATGGGGCTGTTCCATACATCCAGGCCGTGACACCCGGGGAAATATCGGGCAAAGAAGTAGCCCTGCGAGTGGTTCAATAATTGCCGGGGGGAAGTCATTGGTTTATAATAGAAAATGTTGGTAGATTTTCCGGCCGCATACAAAAAGATATGTAAACGATTAGGCTTAAGCCAGAAGGAGATTTTTAGATGGAACAGACAACCTTGACCGCAACTGACCGACGACCAGGCAAATTCAGAGAGAAGGGCTTCATCCCGGGGATTATCTATGGGGGTGATGTGCCCGCTGCCAAGTCGGTAAAACTTGAGTACAGCCCTCTGCAAAAACTGATTTCCAAGCATGGCTCCAACGCTCGAGTGGATATCGATTTCGGCAGCACCCGCAAATCTGGATTTATCAAAGAAATCCAGCGAGATGCCATTTCCAAGAGAATTATCCATGTCGATATACAGGTTGTATCCAAAGACCAGGAAGTGAAGCTGAACATACCTATCCTTTTTGCAAATGAAGATCGACTGACTGACCGGAAGCTGCAATTGCAGGTATACAAACCGACGGCGGAAGTAGAGGGAACCATGGCATCCATACCTGAGACTATCCGCATCGACGTAGGATTGCTGGAGGCAGGCGACTCGGTAACAGCAGAGACTATTCAACGGGAGCACCGGTTGAACCTGAGTGACAAAGAAGACACCGTATACGCGGCGGTTACACATCAACCGGTCAGAGCGCCCGAACCAGAAGAGACCCCTCAAGAAGAATCACCAGAGGCCGAAACCGAATAAAAGGGCCCCCCAATAACATAAGCACTGCTAAAAAGCCGAGTAGTCCCGCTTGAGGACTACTCGGCTTCTAACTTATTTCTTGGTACCGGACCAACAATAACTTGGGGACAGGCCCCCGCAAGTAATTCGGGACTGTCCCCATTAACAATAATTTGGTGTCTGGTATTAATCTGAAGGTTTTAGATCACACCCAAGTGTTCAAATAGAATCTTAGCACCTATGAATATCAGTACTAAGCCGCCGGCGATTTCCGCCTTGCTCTCAAATCTGGTTCCAAACCGATTACCAATCATCACCCCGATAAAAGAGAGTATTAAAGTAGTAACCCCAATCAAGGTTACGGAAGGCAGGATGGAGACCTGTAAAAATGCAAATGTAATCCCAACCGCCAATGCATCGATGCTGGTGGCGACTGCCAGGAGGGTCAATTCTCCTACATTGAGACGATCATCGATATCAGCCCAGTTATCATCTTTTTCATGAAAGGCACCCCACAGCATCTTGCCGCCTATGAAAAGCAGCAGCAAAAACGCCACCCAGTGATCAATTGCGGTGATGTATCTCTCGAACTGCCTGCCCAACAACCAACCTAGCAGGGGCATACCGGCCTGGAAACCGCCGAAGAAGGCAGCGATCACCAGAGCATGGCGG
>JAKJCH010000179.1 GCA_022706565.1 Bacillota bacterium
TCTTGATGCCTGGATGGCGGTGATGCCATGCCCTGTAATCCTCCTCATCCGTAGCGCGGGGAAAGTTGCATGCAATCAACTGATAAGCGAGTGTAATATGGATTGTACGGTTCGTCAATTCCATTTCAGAGTGTTGTCGTGCACGACGTAAGGCCTCGTGTGCGCGCAGCTATCTCTGCCGGGATTTTTTGAGGGCCTTTTCCTGGTACATGCGCTGGTCGGAAAGCGTGATGCAGCTTTTGAGCTCTTCGCCCGTGTGTGCCGTAGCGGCGCCTACCGAAAACTGTACGGGACGGACGGTCTTTCTCGCGTTGGCGATCTCCAGATTGGCTTTCAAACGGGCCACGGACTGCTCGCACACGGCCTCGTCCACACCGGGCAGCAGAACCGCGAACTCATCGCCGCCGATGCGGGCGATAATATCGCTGGAGCGGAAACTACGCCCCAATACGTTGGCCACCGCTGCCAGCAGTTCATCACCGGCCTGGTGGCCAAGATTATCATTGACTAGTTTCAACCCATCCACATCACAGACGACGATACCTACCGGGTCAAATCGCCCGCTCTGCAGGCGTTCCATCTCTTCCTCAAAATAGTTGCGATTGTAAAGTCCGGTGGGCTTATCATGCAGGTTAAGGTAGCGGAGCCACTCCTCCATCTCCTTGCGATAGGTAATATCCCGCACCATAACCTGCACCAAGGTCTTGTCCTGTAATTGGATGCGGTTAAGACTGATTTCTACATCTATAGGCGAACCATCCGCCCGGGACAGGCCAATCTCAAACAGCATCGGCTCTCCCTCCAGCACCCGCTCGCCTTTCTCCTTAAGCAAATTGAAGGTGTTGCGCCCATCCAGCTGAACCGGCGGTATGAATCGCTTAGCCGAAGAACCGCGCAATTGTTCCAGCTCGATGCCGAATATCTCGGCCGCGCGCCGATTGCAGTCGACAATATCAAGCCGGTCGATCAGGAGGATGCCGTCGTTGGCAGTTTCAAACAGGAGCCGGTACTTCTCTTCACTTTCCCGCAGCCTCTTTTCCATGGCCATATGTTCGGCGGTCATGTATTCCGCCGGATTCTGGAGCTTGTCATCCATAATGCCATTCCCCCCTGCCAGTTGATTCTTATTTAATTATATCAACTGAGCCGTCATCATTAAACCTGGCCTCATTACCTTCTTCCAAGATGTATATCTGGTGGTTGAGCTTATCGATGGCTACATTGCGGTTAATGATGGTTGCAACCTCATTTTTGGTGACCAGAGTCCTGATCTGAACCCCGTTATCATAAAACTCCAGGTGCATTTTGTCGCCATTGTCTTTATCGATAGTCTTCTCCTGAAAACGTTGATAAGGTTTCATAAAAACGTACTTGTAGCCGCCCTCGACGAATTGCATCTCTTGGCCATTTAAAAAAACCTTCATCGCAAATAATACCTCCTGCTAACTGCGGCTGCCCGGTTTGATGGCTTCTCCCTGTCCGTCTCGGCACAGCGGACATTCGTCCGGTAGCCAGGATTCAATGTCCATGGTAAGCACCGCTTCTTTGCGAACCCCGAAATCAACCTTGCCGGCACTGCGGTCCACCAGCACAGCTACACCAGCTACCTCGCCGCCGGCCGCTCTCACGATCTCTATAACCTCATTCACCGAACCCCCGGTAGTCACAACATCTTCAACCACCAGCAAGCGGCTGCCCGGTGCAATGGTGAACCCGCGCCGCAAGGCCATTTGGCCGTTTTCGCGTTCGCAGAATATGCCGGGCACCTTCAACTGGCGGGCAACTTCATAAGCGACGATAATGCCACCCATAGCTGGCCCGATCACCATGTCTATTTTGTCATCTGCGTACTTTTCGGCGATATGAGCGGCCAACTGCTCGGTGTACTGAGGATACTGCAGGACTTGGGCACATTGCATATAACGATTGCTGTGACGGCCGCTGGTCAATTTGAAATGCCCTTCCATCAACGCTCCTGAACGGGTGAAGATACCAATGGCCTCTGGATTGCTTAACATTACTCTGCCTCCAATTCTTCGATTATTCTATTAGCTGCTGCTACTGGGTCGTCAGCCTTAACAATGGGTCGCCCGATGACCAAGAAATCTGCTCCCTGATCCAGGGCCTGCCGAGGCGTAGTGATCCGTTTTTGGTCATTGGCTGCCGACCACAAAGGCCGGATTCCCGGGGTCACAATCTTAAAATCGGGGCCGCAGGACGAGCGAATCGGTCTGATTTCCTGGGGTGAACAGACTACGCCGCCCAACCCTGATTCCTGGGCCATCAAAGCCCATTTGACCACTAATTCTTCTACCGTTAACCCGTTTATAAACATATCTTCTGTCAATTCCTTCTGACTGATACTGGTAAGGACCGTCACTGCCAACAACAGGGGTCTTTTTACTCCAAGGCTGTCAGCCTGCTCCTGTGATGCCTGGGCGGCCTGTTTCATCATCTCCCGGCCCCCGGCAGCATGGATATTAAACATAAATGTACTGAGGCGGGTCAGTACTCGGGCAGCTGACGCCACCGTATTAGGGATATCATGCAGTTTGAGATCTAAGAAGACCTTTCCCCCGAGGTCATGGACCCGGTTGATTATATCCGGACCTATGCCGTTATATAGCTGCATTCCTATTTTAAAGACCCCTACATGCTTGCTAAGCTTCTTGACCAATAACAAGGCTTCCTCGGCCGTATCGACGTCCAGGGCTAAGACTATTCTATCCTTGGCCTCCATTCTGCTCCTCCTTCACACATGCTTATCTAAGTATGGCGGCACCCACCACTTCGCTAATCTTATTAATTTCCTGTTCCACCAAATATTCTTGAATACCCCGAGCTATGTCCAGAGCGGCGCGGGGATTGACGAAATTGCCAGTGCCTACAGACACTGCCGATGCTCCGGCCATTATAAATTCAAGGGCATCCCGGGCATTCATAATACCGCCGCCGCCTAGAATGGGGATGTCCATCTCCCGGCGGACCTGATAAATCATGCGTAATGCCACCGGCTTTATGGCGGGGCCGGACAGGCCTCCGAAGATGTTGGCCAATACCGGGCGGCGCCGGTCGATATCGATTGCCATTCCCATCAGGGTATTTATCATGGAAAGGGCATCCGCGCCCCCTTCCCGGGCAGCCCAGGCAATCTCTACGATGTTGGTGACATTGGGACTTAGTTTAGGCATGACCGGCAGAGAAGTCTCTTTCTTGACTGCCTGTACCACCTGTTTTACCATTAGCGGGTCGGTACCGAATTGCAGCCCACCTTTTTTTACGTTGGGGCAGGATATATTAAGCTCGATTCCTGCGATACCCTGGTGGCCTTTGAGTTTGGCTGTCACTGCGGCATAGTCTTCAATGCTGTTACC
>JAKJCH010000017.1:0-6018 GCA_022706565.1 Bacillota bacterium
CAAACGCATCATCACCCTGGAGGCTGGGCGGGTCGTTTCCGATCTTTGTACCCTGGAGTAGCAGCAATGAACTTGAAGAATTTCGGCTATTTTATCAAAGAAGCATTGATATCCATGTCACGCAACCGGGTATTAAGTCTGGCTACCGTAACGACCATGGCTATCTGCATTTTATTTCTGGGGGTAGCCGTCTTATTGACTATCAATGCCGGCAACTTCATGAACCAGTTGGAGTCGGATATTCAGATGCTTTGACTGATAATGAGTTGCAAGCTATCGAGTCAGTTATCAAGGACACCGCCGGGGTGCAGGAGGTTACCTTCGTACCCAAGGAGGAAGCGCTGCAGAGGCTGCAGGCCAAATTCTCCGAGGAAGACTATGATTTGCAGCAAACCCTGGGTAAAAATCCGCTGCCCAATAGCTTTGAAATAAAGGCGGTGAACCCCCAGGAGGTAGCCCAGGTAGCCCAGGTGATCGGTGAGATCCCGGGGATATATAAGGTCAATTACGGGCAGGGTGTGGTGGAGCGACTGTTCCAGGTAACCAAATGGGTGCGGATCCTCAGCATTGTGTTTATGGTGATCCTGGCTCTAGGAGCGATTTTCCTTATCGCCACCACCATCAGATTAGCTATCTTTTCCCGCCGTAAGGAAATATATCTGATGAAGCTGATCGGCGCCACCGACTGGTTTGTACGCTGGCCTTTCTTTATCGAAGGAATACTGATTGGCGTGATTGGAGCTTTGATAGCCATCGGTTTACTATCGGGTGGCTACACATCTTTGATCAATAACGCCCAGACAGCATTGTTTTTTATTCCTTTGGTCAGTCAGCAGAGCATTTTGATCCAGGTTTATCTGGCGTTGGCAGCTGTAGGGGTTTCTTTAGGTACCATAGGAACGTATATATCTATAAACCGCTTTTTGAATGTATAGTCGCACACGAGTGATATATTGACGGAGATTTGGAGAGGGGGAAATACTGACTTATGCGAAGCCAAAGAGTCTTGCTGGTACTTGTCGCCATAACAATGATGATGGTTATGATTCTTCCGGTTAATGCCGACCAGCTAAGCGACCAGCAGAAACTGCTGGACAGCTTGAATAAGAGGTTGGATGCGACCCAGAAGAACCTGAACCAAGCCTCCCGGGCCGAGAAAACCATCCTCGGCGAGGTGAAAGACATCGAACAGACTGCCGAACAAACCCAGCAGGATATTGATGAATTGAATAGTAAAATCGCCCGTTTGCAGAGCCGGATCGCAACTCTGAACAAAGAGATAAAAGTCCATCAGGAAGAGTTGGACAAGCAGGTAGCTATACTTGGGGAAAGACTGGTAGTAATCTACGAACAGGGGGACACCTCATACCTGGAGGTCTTGTTGGGAGCCACCGATATCAAGGATCTGATTACCCGGATGGATATGCTGAGCGCTATCATCGACCAGGATAAAGAGTTGATCGATGACATCAACCTGCGCAAAAAAGAACTCGACAATAAGAAGGCCGACTTGGATGTTCAGCAGAGAGAACTGGAATCCGCGCGGGTGACCCTCGTCGAAAAGAAGAAAAAACTGGCTGAACAATTAAAACTGAAGAAGGAGACACTGTCCAGCGTCCAACAGGAAAAGGCCAAGTATGCTCAAGCCATGGAGGAATTGGAGCGGGCTTCCGCGGAAGCCGAGGCCATGATCCTCAGGCTGCAGGGCAAAGGGGGCAGCATCGGGACCGGCACTTATACCTGGCCTGCACCCGGCTATCGCAACATTACCTCGTCTTATGGGATGAGATACCATCCTATTCTGAAGGTCAACAAGCTGCATACCGGCATCGATATCGGAGCACCCAGCGGGGCCAAGATCGTAGCAGCGGATAGCGGTACAGTCATTTATTCAGGTTGGTTGGGCGCCTATGGCAACGCCATAATTATCGATCATGGAGCGGGGATTTCTACCCTTTATGGTCACCAGTCGGCACGTTTGGTAAGTGTAGGAGCCAAGGTAACCAAAGGGCAGACGATAGGAAAGGTCGGCAGCACCGGATGGAGCACTGGGCCTCATCTCCATTTCGAGGTGAGAAAGAACGGCAATCCGATCAATCCCAGATCTTATGTCTAAACACGGAAACGGAGGCAGGGTTGTCACAACGCCTTGCTAGTGTCGAAACCAATCACAAAGGCCAGGATTTTTCAATATCCTGGCCTATTTTTATTGGCACTGATGAACAGAGCTTCATTGTTTTGCCGGCTCGATTGGAGTAACATAGATTCATGTAACATAATCCCGAGCGGGTGATAATAAACTAGAGCATGGTGATGTGGTGTTGATAAACAAAACTTTGAGATTCATGGCTGGTATCCTAGCCGCGATTGGCCTGGGCGTAGTGCTGCTGACTGGATATGCGTTGGGAACCAATTGGAGTGGTTGGAGCACCCTGTTTAGCGTAATGGGCCTGATCGAGACCGTCTCCCTGAACCAACCACCAGCAGAAAAGATGCTGGAAGGAGCGGCTATGGGGATCGTGGCTTCGCTGGAGGATCCCTATTCACGCTATCTTGAGAAGAGCCAGTGGGAGGAATTGCAGCTACAGCTAAGCGCAGAGTTCGGTGGTATAGGCGTCTATTTGATCGAGACGGAAGAGGGTAAGTTGACGATTGTGTCTCCCATCAAGGGAACCCCGGCAGAGAGGGCCGGCCTTAAGAACGGTGACATTGTAACCCAGATAAACGCCGTCAGCACTTATGGGATGACCCAGGATGATGCGGTCCACCTGATGCGGGGGGACCCCGGCACCCAAGTGGATATCGTAGTCTATCGGCCTGAGGAAAGTCGTGAGATAGAGTTTAAGATCATCCGGGAGATTATAAACGTACCTTCAGCCGAAGATAAGATAGTAAATCGGCAACCCCTCTTGGGATATATTAGACTGAACCAGTTCCATGCCCGTTCCGCCCAGGAGATAGCAGCCAGCCTAAACAATATGGAAACGCAGCAAGTAAAAGGATTGATCCTTGATTTGCGGGACAATGGCGGCGGCGACTTTGACGCCTCGGTAATGATCGCTGACCTATTTCTGAATGCCAGTGAAGTGGTGAGCATAAAGGATGCGCGCGGGCAGGAGACAATACACCAAGCTTATGACGGGGCGATCGCCATCCCCATGGTGGTCCTGGTCAACAAGAACAGCGCCAGTGCCTCCGAAATATTAGCAGGCGCTTTACAGGATAATCAGCGGGCGGTTTTGGTGGGTGAAAAGACTTTTGGCAAGGGACTGGTCCAAACCGTCTATCCTTTGGCCGACGGCGGGGCTTTGAAGCTGACCACCCAAAAATACTATACTCCCAATGGAACAGACATCAATGAGATCGGAATAAATCCGGACATTGTAGTACAAAATGCAGATACGGGTGACCATGATCTGCAACTGGAAAGAGCTATCGAGTACTTGAAACAGAAGACCTCATGACTTCTATCAATAGGGGGGCGTGACGTTGGAATTCTTTTTCGCCATCCTGAAAGAAATGGGGCGGGTGTTGGTAAATAACCTGACATCCCCCTCTTTTTTATTTTTATATGCTCTTCTATTCGGGTTGGTTGCACTGCAATACCGAAGACTGCAGACAACCTCGGAATCCATGTTGCAGTGCAGTAAAAATGTCTATATGAAAACCGCATTGCTCTCTACTCTGCTGGGCTTGGCGGGTGGTGTGACCGGCAGCTTGGTGCTCATTTTTTTGGGGGTGGATCTGACTGGTATCGCCGTGGGGCAATTATGGCTGGTTGCGTTTCTATTGATGCTGATCAAACCCCGTTTCCTGTGTTTCGCTTATGCCGCCGGACTCATCAGCGTTGCCAGCCTGCTCACCGGTTACCCGACTGTAAATATCCCGCAATTGATGGGATTGGTGGGGGTGCTGCACTTGGTGGAAAGCCTGCTGATTTTCGTGAGCGGTTCAATTAGCCCCTGGCCGATCTATATAAATAAGAACGGTAAGATGAGAGGCGGATTCAACCTGCAGCAATTCTGGCCCATTCCCCTGGTGGCATTGATAACTGTGGGAGTAATCGAACCCCGGGGAGCTATCCTGACCCCGGATTGGTGGCCCCTGCTAAGAGGGGGGACCAGTTTGGGACAGAGCCACACCTATATTTTGATCCCCGTGCTGGCCATACTGGGTTATGGGGAAATTACTACTACCAGGACACCCATGCAGGCAGTGCGGAAATCATCCTGGCATTTGCTCGTTTACAGCACCGGACTTATTATATTGTCGGTGCTGGCTTCCCGTTACAGCCTGCTGTTGCCCCTGGTTGCCCTATACAGCCCCATCGGACACGAACTGGTCATTTGGATGGGCATGAGGTCGGAAACCCGGGCGCCTTTGTTTATATCGCCGGCGCAAGGGGTAATGATCCTGGACGTAGTGCCAGGGACCCCCGCTTATGCTCAAGGTTTGCGTTCGCGCGACTTAATCCTGAAAGCGAACGGAGAACCTGTGAATAATTTCCAGGAATTGATCGGCTTGGCCAACCAGCCGGGTAAAACCCTGCTGCTGGAAGTAGCCCGCGATCGGAAACATTTCTCGCGGCGCCTTAAATTAAGGGAAGACAGAGCTATCGGAATCATACCCGTTCCGGATGACGAAACTCAGCGGTATCTGTGCATAGCCGATGATGGGATTTTTGCAATGGTGGCCCGCCTGTGGCATCAAATCAAGTATAAAATGTTCACCTCCTGATTGCACTTCGAATATATTAGAAGAAAATTAGCGAAGAGGTGGCCGTTTTGAGCATACGGGGGAACACCCGCTATTGTTTTGTCAGCAGTTTCACCAGCCTGGGATTTAGAACCTTTATCCCCGATCTGGTAGATGGAATAAAGAAAGTATTCATTCTAAAGGGAGCGCCGGGAACAGGCAAAAGTACCTTCATCCGTCTGGTTGGCGAGACTCTCTCCGAACAGGGGTATGACATAGAATATTGGGTCTCATCCTTGGACCCGGTTACGCCGGACGGGGTGTATATCCCCCAACTTGATACAGCGGTTGTCAATGGCAGCCTGAAAATTCCGGTAGATCCCCAATATCCACAGGTCCGGGAAATCATGATCAACCTGGGTGAATACTGTCAGGGCATTGCTGCTGAGAGTTTCCGGACCGTCACGGAACTGCTGGACTCCATAAAGGCATCACAGGAGCAGGCGGTTCACTTTATACAAGCATCTACCGAAGCCAGGCAAGAGATTCGGCATTTTAACAGCATTCACCTGGACACAGCAGCCATCCAGGTGCTTATCGATGAGATATCCGGACGGATCATGGATTATCGGCCCGCGGAGAGACATTATTTTGCCCGTACTCTAACCCCCGATGGCATGGCCGACTATATCGATGACTTGAGCCGTGACTGTCAACAACGGTATATATTCAAAGGTTGTCCGGGAAGCGGAGGGTCGATCGTTATCGCCCAATTAATCAGCCAGGCCCGGGAGAAGGGCTATTGGTTGGAGTATTACCATTGTGGCTTGGAGTATGATCAGCTGGTAATGGTTATTATCCGCAGCCTGCAGGTGGCTCTTATTGAGACCGATCAGGTCGATATCGAGTCCCGCCAGGGTGATAAGGTAATAGATATGCAAAAGTACCTGCATATAGACAGCAGTGATCCCTTCTGCTTTAAGTGCAGCGAAACGAGCCGGCTTGGCGAAAGCCTGCTTCTCAAAGCCCAGCAGGAATTGGGAAATGTAAAAAAGCAAACCCGGCTGGTGAAAAAGTACTATTGTGAAGCCATGGATTTCGAGAGGCTGGATCAGAAGCGGGCCGAGGTCATAAGGGATATCCTGAAGATAGGCTGATTGGGATAGGGATCACCGCAAGCAAAGCGGCATATAATACCGGCAGCCGAATGAACCGCCTAAATGTAGTCGCCAGATGTTAATAGACAAATCATTTTAACCGCATTTCAACGAATCACTCACTCTATCAGCGAGACGAGTTAGCGCTGGTCGATAGTGTGATGCT
>JAKJCH010000017.1:6028-14339 GCA_022706565.1 Bacillota bacterium
GAGGGAAAGCGGTTTTTTTGCCGCGCCTATAGTATAATAAACTGATATCCTAAAATTTAAGGAGCGACCATGCAGGAATTCAGAATAAATTCAGATTATGTACCTACTGGTGATCAACCCGAGGCTATACGGCAGCTAGTAGAAGGGTTGCGACTGGGCTACCGTGACATGACCTTGTTGGGAGTAACCGGTTCCGGCAAGACATTCACCATGGCGCAGGTGATTCAGGCGGTACAGCGCCCCACCTTGATCATGGCTCCCAACAAAACCTTGGCCGGGCAGTTGTTCTCGGAATTCCGGCAGTTTTTCCCCGACAATGCGGTGGAATACTTTATCAGCTACTATGATTATTACCAGCCGGAAGCCTATGTGCCCCATACTGATACCTATATCGAAAAGGACTCATCCATAAACGATGAAATAGATAAGTTCCGTCATTCCGCTACCGCCTCCTTGTTGGAGAGGCGGGATGTCATCATCATCGCCAGCGTTTCCTGCATATATGGTTTGGGAGCACCACAGGACTATTATAAAATGGCCATCTCCCTGCGCCCGGGAGCCCAGCTGCCCCGGGAGAGACTCCTGCACCAGCTGGTGGAAAACCACTATGAGCGCAATGATACTACCTTCTTCCGAGGCAATTTCCGGGTTCGGGGGGATGTGGTGGAGATTTTTCCGGCCTCCTCATGGGACAAGGCCTTGCGGGTGGAGTTTTTCGGCGATGAAATCGAGCGCATTCTGGAATACAAACCAATGACCGGGGAGGTCTTGGGGAAACAGATGCACGCCATGGTCTTTCCGGCCTCCCATTTCGTGACCACTCGTGATAATATGCTGGCCGCGGCAGAGGAGATCGAGGCCGAACTGGCCACGCAGGTTGAGAGGTTCCAAAAGGAAGGCAAGCTCTTGGAGGCGCAGCGCATCGCCCAGCGAACCAGGTACGATTTGGAGATGATCAAAGAAATCGGCTATTGCAAGGGGATAGAGAACTATTCCCGTTATATCACCGGGCGCCAGGCGGGGGAACCGCCCTATACCCTGATCGACTTTTTCCCTAGTGACTACCTTTTGTTCATGGATGAATCGCATATTTCGGTGCCCCAGGTAAGGGGCATGTATGCGGGCGACCGTTCCCGCAAAGAAAACCTGGTCGAATACGGTTTCCGGCTTCCCTCGGCCCTAGACAACCGGCCCCTGACTTTCGAGGAGTTCGACCAAAGGATCAACAATGTCATTTATGTCAGCGCTACCCCCGGAGACTATGAGCTGGATAAGAGCAAGCTGGTAGCGGATCAGGTGATCCGGCCGACTGGATTGCTGGATCCGGTGATCGAAGTGCGCCCCACCCTTAATCAGATCGACGATTTAATGGCTGAGATCCAGGTGCAAGTGCAGAAAGGATACCGGGTGCTGGTTACCACCTTGACCAAGCGCATGGCCGAGGACCTGACCGATTACCTGGCTGAGAACGGTATGAAGGTGCAGTACATGCACTCGGATGTGGAAGCCCTGGAGCGCATGGAGATAATAAGAGAACTGCGCAGTGGAGTGTTCGATGTGCTGGTGGGAATAAACCTTTTGCGGGAGGGACTGGACCTACCCGAGGTGTCTCTGGTGGCAATCCTGGATGCGGATAAGGAGGGGTTTCTGCGTTCGGGTCGGTCTCTGATCCAGACTGCCGGCCGTGCAGCCCGGAATGTAGAAGGCAAGGTGGTCATGTACGCTGATAGGGTGACTCCTTCGATGCAGCAGGCCATCGACGAAACCAATCGCCGTCGGGAGAAGCAGTCAGCCCATAACCTGGCCCATGGTATAACCCCAGAGTCCATAAAAAAAGCAGTCTTCGCAGCCATTGAAGCTACGGTTCAGGAAGATCCGATGGAATACCAGCCTGCCTTTTTTGAAGGCTTGAGCAAAGATGAGAGAAACCGCCTGGCCGGTGAGTTGGAGATTGAGATGCGGAAAGCTGCCGAAGCCCTGGAGTTTGAAAGGGCGGCCCAACTGCGAGATTTAATCAGGGAACTTAACCTGCCTCCCAAAAAGAAGCGTAAGAAGAGATAGATATATAAGGAAAGAGCACGATGAAAGACTACATTCATGTTAAAGGTGCCCGCGAACACAACCTGAAGAATATAGACGTCACCATACCCAGAGACAAGCTGGTGGTCTTTACCGGTATATCAGGCTCAGGCAAGTCGAGCCTGGCCTTTGATACTATATACAGCGAGGGGCAAAGACGCTACGTGGAATCGCTGTCCACTTATGCGCGCCAGTTTTTAGGGCAGATGGACAAACCGGACGTGGATCATATCGAGGGGCTCTCTCCCTCCATATCCATCGACCAGAAAACGACTTCTCATAATCCCCGCTCCACAGTGGGTACCGTCACTGAGATCTACGACTATATCCGATTGCTGTTTGCCCGGGTAGGAAGACCGTATTGCCCCCACTGTCATAAGCCGATTCGCCGCCAGACGGTGGATGAGGTGGTGGATGTGGTGCAGTCTCTGCCAGAGGGCAGCCGCATCAAGGTGCTGGCACCTATCATCAAGGGGCAGAAGGGGGAGCACCGGAAAGTTATCCAGAAGCTGTTCAAAGATGGATTCACGCGGATAATTGTCGACGGATTCGAATATACAGCGGACGAAGGCATCGAGCTGGAGAAGAACAAAAAACACGATATAAGTGCTGTCATAGATCGCCTGGTGGTGAAGCAAGGGATTCGCAGCCGCTTGGCAGAATCGCTGGAGTTGGCTTTCCAACTAGGCGAGGGATTGGTGGTTATCAGACGCATGGCTGATGAAGGGGAGGAGCATGATATGCTGTTCAGCCGTGAATTTGCTTGCTCCGAATGTGGTTTCAGCCTGCCCGAACTGAGCCCGCGCATGTTTTCCTTCAACAGTCCCTTTGGGGCATGCCCCGAATGCAACGGCTTGGGGGAGAGAAGAGAAATGGACCCGGATTTGGTACTGGACCTCGACCTCTCCCTAGAGGAGGGAGCTATCATCCCTTGGGCGCTTAATTCCCACAATTATTATCGCCAGCTGGTCTTGGGTCCCAGCCAGTTGGATCTAATACTATATGGCAATAAGGGCGAGCAATTCAAGATCACCTATACCAATTCCTATGGAGAGACGGGTACTTACTATACTCGTTTTGAGGGTGTTATCAATACATTGAAGAGACGCCACCACGAAACCAAGTCTGATGTGGCCCGGGAGGAAATGGAGAAGTTCATGACCATTGGTCTTTGTCCTGCGTGCCGGGGCAAGAGGCTGCGCCCGGAGATACTGTCGGTTCTGCTGGGGGAGAAAAACATCGCCGAGGTGACCGCTATGGCTGTTCATGAGACCCTGGCGTTCCTGTCCCAGCTGGACCTGGACCAGCGGGAGGCCCAGGTTGGTTCCAGCCTGGTGGGGGTACTGTACGTATTGGATGAGCCCAGTGTTGGCCTGCATCCCCGGGATAACACCCGGCTGCTCGAAACCCTGAAGAGACTGCGGGACTTGGGCAATACAGTCCTCGTCGTGGAACACGACGAGGAAACCATCCATAATGCCGATTATATTGTAGACATTGGGCCGGGGGCGGGAGTCCATGGCGGGCGCGTAGTGGCCACAGGATCGGTGCAGGACCTGATGCAGTCACCGGAGTCCATTACCGGGCAATACCTGGCCGGCGTCCGCACCATAGCCATACCTCCGCAGCGCCGAAGCGGCAACGGGCAGCAGTTGGTAATCAAGGGTGCCCGGGAGCACAACCTGAAGGATCTTACTGTCCGCATCCCGCTGGGCCAGATGGTAGTTATCACCGGTGTATCCGGCTCGGGCAAGAGCACCCTGGTGCAAGATATCCTTTATCCTGCCCTGATGAAGAGAATCCACAACAGCAGGTATCGGGTAGGTGCCCACGACGACATAGAAGGAATAATGTACCTGGACAAGGTCATCAACATCGACCAGTCGCCCATCGGGCGAACACCCAGGTCCAATCCGGCTACTTATACCGGCACCTTCGACAGTATCCGGGAGTTGTTCTCCGAGACGGCCGAAGCAAGGGTCCGAGGCTACAAGCCTGGTAGATTCAGCTTCAACGTGCGGGGCGGTCGCTGCGAAGCTTGTGCCGGCGACGGTATCATCAAGATCGAGATGCATTTTCTGCCCGACGTGTACATCCCATGTGAGGTGTGCAAAGGCAAAAGATACAACCGGGAGACCCTGGAAGTCAAGTATAAGGGGCAGAACATCGCCGACGTTCTGGCCATGACCGTGGACGAGGGGGTTGAGTTCTTCGAAAGCATCCCCAGGATCGAACGCAGGCTCAAGGTGCTGCAGGATGTGGGCTTGGGTTACATTCAACTGGGCCAGCCGGCCCCTACCTTGTCGGGAGGAGAGGCGCAGCGGGTGAAGCTATCCACCGAGCTGGCCAAACGTTCGCTGGGCCGCAATCTTTATATACTGGATGAGCCTACCACCGGACTCCACCGGGAAGACGTCAAACACCTGCTGGCTGTTCTGGAACGGTTGGTGGATGCAGGCAACTCGGTCATTGTGGTCGAGCATAACCTGGATGTGATCAAATCGGCTGACCACATCATAGACTTGGGGCCGGAAGGCGGGGAAGAAGGGGGTCGCATCATTGCCGAGGGAACACCGGAGGAAGTGGCCGGCTGCCCGGCTTCCTACACTGGTCAATTTCTTCGGGCGATTCTGGATGAAAACAGCCGGAGAGGCAATTAAGGGTTGGTTGTAATCGCCCTGAGCTGTCATTCTGAACGACGAAGTGTCACTCAGAGCGCAGCGAAGAGCCGATTCTCTGTGTTAAGAGTCTGTTCATCCTGAAATATACTGTATGCATAGGTTGGTGATAATGTCGGCTGAGCGGGGTTATTCTCTGCAAGTGCCGCCAAATTGGGAGGTTGAACCGCATTCCGGCGGGCAACCTCCCAATTTTTTCACCCCTGTCGGCATTTATTAAATCTTGTATAATAGACAAATAAAATACGCAAGGAAGGGGCATCCATCAATGTCCTGTTGTTGTCAAACAGAGGAGAGCACTACCATCCAGAGTGTCAGTACCGCGATACAATTATCGGCTCTGGAGGATTTAATCAATAGGTATAGAGGCGTAGAAGGCAGCCTGATATCAGTTCTGCAAGGGGTCCAGGAGCTGTATGGATATTTGCCCCGGCCGGTGCTGGAACACATCTCATTACAGTTGGGCATGAAAAAGGCGCGGATATATGGAGTGGCTACCTTCTATGCTCAGTTCCGGCTCACCCCGGTGGGCAAGCACCTGATCCTGCTATGCCAGGGGACCGCCTGCCATGTCAACGGGGCCGATAAGATAGAAACCGCCCTTTGTGACGAACTCGGGGTGGAGATGGGCGGGACCACCGATGACCGGGTATTCACTCTCACCGAGGCTGCATGCCTGGGCTGCTGCAGTCTGGCCCCGGTGATGATGATCGACGGACAGGCCTATGGGCCGCTGACCCCGGACAGGGCTCGCAAGGTCATCCGGGATATATATAAACAGGAAGAACAGTCCCGGGAAGAGGTGGGAGCATGATCGTAAGGATAGGATTAAGCAGCTGCGGGATCGCCGCCGGAGGCTTGCCGGTAAAGGAAGCCCTGGCTCTGGTTATAGAACAGCAAGGTCTGGACTGGGAACTGCAGCAGACCGGTTGCATAGGTATGTGCCATTACGAACCGCTGGTGGATGTCATCCACGAGGATGGCAGTATCAATACCTATGGCAACGTGACAATGGATGGCGCCCGGGAGATCGTGGCTGCCGAAGCCAGCGGCACAGCTTTGGAGAAGTACCGCATTGCCACCGACCGGGAGCCCAATGATTGCTTAGCCGGGCAGGTGCGGATAGCCTTGCGCAACTGCGGCACCATCGATCCTGAATCTATCCAGGACTATATAAATAGTGGTGGGTACCAGGCCCTCCAAAAAGCCGTTAACCAGATGACCCCCAAGCAGGTAATCGAGGAAATCAAGATTTCCGGTTTGAAAGGGCGCGGGGGGGCCGGCTTTCCCACCTGGTTCAAGTGGAACGCTACCCGCCAGGAACCGGGAGATATAAAATACCTGATTTGCAACGCCGATGAGGGAGACCCGGGCGCATTCATGGACCGCAGCCTGCTGGAGGGAGATCCTCACTCGGTGCTGGAGGGGATGGTTATAGCCGGCTATGCCATCGGCGCCGCTACTGGCATCGTCTATGCCCGGGCCGAATACCCCTTGGCCATCAAGAGGCTGGGCAAAGCCATCGAACAGGCCCAGGCCCATGGCATATTGGGCAGCAATATAATGGGCAGCGGTTTTTCCTTTGATATATCCATCAAGCAGGGAGCGGGAGCCTTTGTATGCGGAGAAGAGACCGCCCTTATCGCCTCCCTGGAGGGAGAGAGGGGAATGCCGCGGCTCAAACCGCCTTTTCCATCCCAGCGCGGCTACTGGGATAAACCCAGCAATATCAACAATGTCGAGACATTGGCCAATGTACCTTGGATAATCGCCAACGGGGGAGCCTCCTTCGCTGCCATGGGTACTGAAGATAGCAAGGGCACCAAGGTGTTTGCCCTGGCTGGGCGCATCAAACGGGGCGGATTGGTGGAAGTCCCCATGGGCATGACCCTGCGGGAGATCATTTTTGGGCCCGGCGGTGGAATCAAGGACGACAAGAAGTTCAAGGCGGTCCAATTGGGCGGACCTTCCGGGGGCTGCATACCAGAAGCCCTGCTGGACACCCCGGTGGACTACCAATCCATAAAAAACACCGGTGCCATTATGGGCTCCGGGGGCATGGTGGTAATGGACGAAACCACATGCATGGTGGATCTAGCCCGCTACTTTTTAAATTTTACCCAGGACGAATCCTGCGGCAAATGTGTACCCTGCCGGATCGGCACCAAGCGCATGCTGGAGATCATGGAACGGTTGTGTGCCGGAGAAGGCAAACCGGGGGACATAGATCTGCTGGAAATGCTGGGACAGCAAATAATGGACGGCTCCCTGTGCGGACTGGGCAACAGCGCCCCAAATCCGGTGTTGACTACCATTAGGTATTTTCGGGACGAATATGAAGCCCATATTTACGACAAGAAATGCCCGGCCAAGCAATGCAAGGCCCTGATCACATATCTAATCGAACCCGACAAATGCAAGGGCTGCACCCTTTGTGCCAAGAAATGTCCGGTGAATTGCATCAGCGGCGAAGCCAAAAAGCCTCATGTCATAGATCAGAATCTGTGCACCAAATGCGGCACCTGCCTGGAAGTATGTCCTTCCAAGTGGAGTGCGGTAAGCGTTAGCTAGGGGGGAGAAACGATGATCCAGATAAATATCAACGGCAGGGAAATAAACGGGCAGAAGGGGCAGACCATACTGCAGGCATCCCGGGACAACGGCATCGACATCCCCACCCTGTGTTACGATGAACGCGTCAAGATTTTCGGTGGATGCGGCATCTGCGTGGTAGAGGTTGAGGGAATGACCAAACTGCAGCGCGCCTGTGCCACCGAGATTGCCCCTGGCATGAAGATCTACACTGAAAGTGCCAGGGTCCGGTCTGCCCGCAAGGTAGCCCTGGAACTGATGCTGTCCGACCATGTAGGGGATTGCCGTCCCCCCTGCGTAAAGGCATGTCCGGCTGAAACCGACTGCCAGGGATATGTGGGCCTTATCGCCAATGGGGAGTACCTTGAAGCCCTGAAGGTAATCAAGGAACAACTGCCCCTGCCCACAAGCATTGGTCTGATATGTCCCCACCCTTGTGAAACCGCCTGCCGGCGCCAACTGGTGGAGGCCCCGGTAGCCATCGCCGCCCTTAAGGTATTTGCGGGTGAGTTCGACCTTATGCAGAGCAATCCTTTCATTCCCGAGATAAAGGCCTCCACCGGCAAGAAAGTAGCTATCGTCGGTTCGGGCCCGGCCGGTTTGACTGCTGCTTACTTTCTAGCCGCCGCAGGGCATGAAATAACGGTATTTGAAGCCATGCCCCAACCAGGGGGAATGCTGCGCTACGGTATACCTGAATATCGTTTGCCCAAACGCATCCTGGACCAGGAGATCGATATCATCAGGTCCATGGGTGTGGCGATCAAAACCAATACCCGACTCGGTGCCGACATCTCCCTGGAAGAACTACGGGAAACACACGACGCCGTATTCTTAGGTATTGGGGCCTGGCGCTACTCGCGGATGAATTGCCCCGGCGAAGAACTCCCGGGAGATCTCGGCGGGATCGACTTCCTGCGCGATGTCGCTCTTCAAAAACCCGTAACCTTGGGTGATCGGGT
>JAKJCH010000017.1:14349-14628 GCA_022706565.1 Bacillota bacterium
GCAACACCGCCATGGATGCCTGCCGGACAGCGGTTCGGCTGGGATCTAAAGAAGTAATGGTACTTTACCGGCGCACCCGGGAAGAGATGCCGGCGGAAGATATTGAGATCCACGAGGCCATGGAGGAAGGAATCGAATTCCGATTCCTAATGGCTCCCATTGAAATAATAGCTGCCGAAGGCAGGGCAGCGGCCATCCGCGTGCAGAAGATGCAGCTGGGCGAGCCTGATGCATCTGGCCGCCGTTCCCCGGTACCTATTGAAGGCGCCGAGGAGGTCA
>JAKJCH010000017.1:14665-17168 GCA_022706565.1 Bacillota bacterium
GCGTGATAGCCGCCATTGGCCAGCAGGTAGACATGAAGGGATGCGAAGAGGTTGTGCCCAGCAAATGGCGGAGCATCGGTATCGACGACAATACCTTTATGACCAATCTGATCGGGGTATTTGCCGGCGGGGACGGGGTGACCGGTCCGGGCATAGCGGTAGCCGCGATGGGGCAGGGCAAGAAAGCTGCGGGCGTAATTGACAGCTACCTGGCTGGACAGCTCCAACCCCTGCACACCCCTTTCCTGGTGGAAAAGAACGTCAATCGGGATGACTTCGCCCACATCGAACCGGTGGAGCGGTTGTATATAGAGCCGGCCGATCCAATCGCGCGGCGTGCCAGCTTCACCGAGGTAGCCGGCCGCATGACCGAGGCGGAAGCCCGTAAGGAAGGGAGCCGGTGTCTGGAATGCGGCTGCCGGGATTGGTTCGAATGCAAGCTGATTGCCTACGCCAACCAGTACGGAGCCCAACCCGGGTACCTGCAGGGAGAGAAACACCGGCAGGTGGAACTCGACCCCCATCCCTTCATTGAAAGGGATGCGGCCAAGTGTATTTTATGCGGACTATGTGTCCGTTTCTGTGACGAATACATGGGTATCAATGCTCTGGGTCTGGTGGAACGCGGTTTTGAGACCGTGGTGGAACCGGAGTTCGGCTTGCCCCTTCAGGACAGTTCCTGCATCAGCTGTGGGCAGTGTGTGGCAGTGTGCCCTACCGGGGCCTTGCTGGAACGTTACCCTCAACCCAAGAACGTACCGGTAAGGACGCAACAGACCTCCACGGTATGCTCCTTCTGCGGATTAGGCTGCCACGGGGTGGCTGATAGTTGCGGGGATATGACGATCAGAATACTGCCGCACGACAATGAGATACTATGTGCCAAGGGTCGGTTTGGCTTCAGTGCATACAGCCACGGCCGTCTGACCCATCCCCTGGTAAAAAAAGCTGGCCAACTACAGGAGAGCAGCTGGGAAGAAGCCCTGTCGGCTGCCGCCCAGAGCCTGAAAAAGGCCGGTTCCAGCGGGACTGCCATCACCGCTGCACCCTCCCTGACCTGCGAGGAAGCGAGCCTGGCGGCCTTATTGGGCGGGAGCCTGGATGATTCGTGTTTGGCCAGCTTCAGCAGTGACCCGGGACGCGGTTTAAATGCGGTGCTGGGGAGAAATATTGCCACCAATCGCCTTGACGAAATGGACTCTAGCGATGTAATCATGCTAGTCGGGTCATTCAACGAAAACCAGGTGCTGCCCGTGAGGGTGCGCCAGGCGGTGAGAAAAGGAGCCAAACTAATTGTGGTCAGTGATGAGGATACCCTGGTAGATGATATCGCTGCCTTGAAAATTAACAGCGATAGCAATGATAAATTAAAGCAAATACTGGCAACAGTAATCAGAACGGGATATGTCGATGATGTATTCATAAACCAGAATACGGTTGGATTTGATCAGTTCTGCCAGCAGCTCGAAGCGGTGATCCCCACCAATGATGCCCAGGAAGCAGCCCGGTTGTATGGGCAGGCTCCTCAGGCCATGATAATTGCAGACGGCATCAGGGTTACGGCGGCCGGGGTGACTTGGCTGGCGGACCTGGCCCTGATTACCGGAAGGATTGGTACAGCAGGCAACGGTATTATTGTAATAACGCCCGGGGGGAATCGGACCGGGATTAACCAGGCGGGCTTTGCTGAAGATGGCGATAAGGTGATAGAATCAATCCGGTCAGGTGAGACCAACCGGGCGGTCATAATTGGAGAGGATCCGGTCGGAGCCGGGGTAATAAGGGCTGAAGACCTGGCCGGTTTAGATACGCTGGTGGTGCTGAGTCCTTTAATGACCCAGACTGCCGCCCAGGCCGATGTGGTTTTACCTTCATCTACACCCCTGGAGACAACCGGGACCTATATCAGTTCTGACGGAAGACTGGCTGAATTGAGCAAGGTGGCCCGGCCTCCGGTCGGCCGGGATATCGGAGAGATACTGGCTGACTTGATAGCCAGGCTGGAACCGATCATCCCGGTTGGGCAATTGGAACAGGCCGGGGCAGAGGTTGGGGAGGATGAAACATGGACCCAACCGGTTAAATTCAGCGCCGGCTTCGCATTCGAAGATGGCCGGGCCAGATTGGTGGTTCCCACCGGGGACTCGCTTTTCAGCCCAGTCCGGCTGACGGACCCGGCCTTGGTCAGTTTCCAAAAATATGGGCTATAGATTTGAATTGGTGATGAGGCGGATCAGGTTATGAAGGATCGTCTGAAAAATGTCCCCCTGCAGCCAGGGGTGTACCTATATCGGGACAAGGAAGGCCGGGTGATATACGTCGGCAAGGCTCGCGTGCTGCGCAGTCGTATGAGGTCCTATTTCCAGAACCCGGCCGGCATGGATCCAAAGGTACGGGCGATGATGGCCAAGGTGGGCGATTTCGACTATATAGTGACCGGGACTGAAGTGGAAGCCTTGATCCTGGAAAGCAATCTCATCAAGGCCTATCAGCCCAGGTATAA
>JAKJCH010000180.1:0-269 GCA_022706565.1 Bacillota bacterium
TGACGTTCTCTTCATTGCGCCATCTCCTCTCCAATAGTATGATTGACAGTTTTACCTTATGCCCACCGGGATGAAGGCCGGCAATGAGGCTTGCTACGAGGCAAAAGAACCGTCCCCATGCCTCGGTCCTCACTTGGACACATCGTATCTGACGGTGATGTCGCGACCGTCAAAATACACCAGATCTCCGGTTTCAAAGTGCCAGACAGCCTTCAGATTGGCTGGAAACTTGATTCCATTTGTCTCCCGATAATCTTCGCAGATGGCCG
>JAKJCH010000180.1:376-3337 GCA_022706565.1 Bacillota bacterium
TCGTCAAAGGTAAAGATCCCACCAGCCGATATTCCATAACAGCTTATCACCGCCTGAGCGTGCGTTTCGTCAATCTCCTGCCAGCTGATATAGTCCTGCAGGGCCATGGTGGGCAAGAACAAGCTCTCCGACAGGCAGGTAACCAGACTGGCTTGATCCATCGCCGCCCCCTTTTGGTCAAACAGGGTAATGCTCTTGGCTAAGATGCCTTTCATTGACCCCGCCCCATTCTGGTAGGCATCGATGCCTTCGAAGGGGATGCCATATAAATGGGTGTCGATATAAGCGATCCTTTGCAGTTCATCTACAGAATTGTACTGGGTGTATTTGATTTTCAGCTTGGGTTTGCCCGGTGTTAAGACAAAATCAACGTCGTTGAAATGGATACTCATGTTCGACATCTTGGCTTTACCGATAAACCCGCAGTATTGAAAGTACTTCTGCACTGGCCGGGGCAGATCGGCAATGTCCGCGGGAGTGATTGTGCCGTTTTGGGTGTTCGTATGATCTATTTGATGGGTAATCAGCTTGGCAAACTGTGCTCGAGCAGGAGAATAAGGCACTACCAGCCATATAAGTATTCCGGCTATCAAAAAAGCTGCCGCCGCTAGAATCCAGCCCATACTTCTCTTGCCTCCTTGCATAATAATTCAACTCCTTCAGGCGTCTATCTCATTATCGGTCATCTTCTCAACATTTTGGGCCAGCCGGGATAAGCCCCGGTAGAACCCATCGGTTAATTCAGCATCAAACCCATCGAAAATCTCCGCCAGGAATTCCAATTCCCTCTGACTCCGCCCGGCAAAGTATTCTATACACTTGGGCGTGCAGGTTATTCGTGATGCCCGCGCATCGTTGGTATCTTTGGTTATGGTTACAAAGCCCCGGTCCTGCAGAGCGGCGGCCATTCGCTTGGCATTTTGGCGCGAATAACCCACATAGCTGGCCACTTCACTTATAGTCGGCGGTTCTTTGAACGTCGAAATGCCTACCAGGAGCAGCCACTGTTTGATAGTGATATTGGGATCGAATTTGTCACCGATCACCTGCAGTTTGTTGGACAATGAAAACATTGTCGCGAAGATGTACGCTTTCTTTTCCGACTCATCCATGGCCAAGACCCCTCGCCATAAAAATAATTAGGTAACATGTTACGCTATCAGTATACGCAACATATTACCTAATTGTCAACCACCAGCCCGAAAAATATTTAAGCCGCACACGCAAAGGCACGGGGACGGTTCTTTTACCCCGCGAGGTAAAAGAACCGACCCCGTGCCCTGTCGGTCTTGCGCCTGGTTATTGCTCCAGGTATTCCCACTGCCCCTGGGTGAGCAGGTCGGCAATCACGTTGCTGGTTACATAAGCATGGGCCAAAGCTTTGCCGGTTCTGTCCATCTTGTCCGCCATTATCACTGGCTTAAGCTGTTGGAGGCTGTCCGCCATATCCTGCCTTTCCTTTTCGTTCAGGCGTTCCCATACCGCTTTGAACAGCACGAAACAACTGTCCGGGGAATCCCGGTCCCCCAGTGCATTGGGCATCTCATTTATGAGTCCAATATTATTTGTCCGCAGCTGCCTGATCAACTGGGCCCGGAATACCATCGATCCCTCATTGGCTGCACAGGATGAGATATTGTAGTCTTCTACCTCCGGCAATCTGTTCAGGGCTTCGATATACATCCGTTTCATCCGCTCAAGCTGCATTGGCGGTTCGGTCTCCATATACCACCTGATCTTGGTGAAGTAGGTGGTGAGCAAGATTATCAGGTTCACATTGTTGGGCGCCTTAAGATTGCAGTAGGCCTGACCTCCTTGGGCGATGATCTCGGCCTCGGCCAGGATTTTTTCCTCACCCTCGAATAGCTTGTAAAAAAATTTCTTCAACTCCTGCGACCTCCTTCTCACGTCTCCTGCATCGGCTGGTTCAGGCCGTATACTTGTCTCCTAATAATATACCCTTATTGTGCTAAATTGTGAAATCATACTCAAGAATTCCGCCCAGACTCTTTAATCCTTCACGGATATCAGGTACCGGTCCGGTTATAATTTGGGGACACGACTATACTCTCTTCACACCCAAGATCCGCCTCTTCTGGAAACCTGGGCGAGATTTTACTTGCCAGCAGTCCCATTACGGTTATAATGGTATAAATGCATCGGGGAGCCGAGCCGTCGGCTGAGAAAGATGTAAGATCTGACCCGTTGACCTGATCTGGGTAATGCCAGCGTAGGAATTGCTTCATAGTCGTGCACGCTATGGTCTTTTACTCATGCTGGGTAAGAGACCTTTTTATTTGGGATGGGAGGTGAAGCTGATGGCAGAGGCCAATTTGAGTCTGCAGATACTGCCGGTAGTGGCTGAAGAAGAAATCTACCCGGCGGTGGATAAGGTTATCGCATTGATTGCCCAATCGGGTCTGAAATATGAGGTGGGTCCCATGGAGACGACCATCGAGGGGGATGTGAAAACCTTGCTGGGACTGGTGGAGCAATCGCTGGAATTATGCAAGGAATCCGGGATACCCCGGACGGTGGCAGTGGTCAAGATCGATTATAAGCCGACTGGAGTGACAATGGATGAAAAGGTCGGGAAGTATCGCCTCTAAAACAATCCCGGGTGCCGCCTTGGCAGTGCTGCTGGTAATCTGGGAAGCGGCTGTGCGGGTGACCCAAGTTCCGGAATATATCCTGCCGGGCCCGGTGCAGATCCTCACCACCCTTGGCGCCAGCTGGGAGCTGCTCATGAGTCACAGCTGGTACACCCTGCTGGAAGCCGTGGTCGGTTTTGCCCTGGCGGTAATGATAGCTTTCATTGTGGCCTTCGTCCTCAACCAGGTTTACTGGCTCAATCAGGCCATGATGCCTTTGCTGGTGGTTTCCCAGACCATCCCCATCATCACCCTGGCCCCACTTTTCCTGATCTGGTTTGGGTGGGGCATGCTGCCCAAGGTGCTGGTG
>JAKJCH010000181.1 GCA_022706565.1 Bacillota bacterium
CCGCCCCGTTGATAGCCTGGCTTATCTCACCCAGCGTTCCTTTATAAGTATAATCGTCTTTGTAAAACTCTATCGGAGTCTGGTAAAAAATATCCAGTCCCTGGTTAACTGCGTGCACCGCCTGTTCCTGATTAAGGCTCTGGACTGATACTGAACCGATCTCTACTCCAGCAGCAAAGGTGGTGCTGTTGGTAAACGAGTAATACATGCCGAAACACGTAGCCATAATGATTACCGCCGCTGCCACCAAACCCTGGATCACCCTAGATGGCCGATGGTGCTTGTCTTGGGCTTGCTCCTGGTCCTGTTCCAAATCTTGTTCCCCCACTACTTTACAAAATCCATTCCTCTAATTATATTACAGTTGACTTTTTATATGAAGCTTATCCAGCTTCCGACAAAGATTAGCAATATATCCCGGTATGTCCACATTTAAAAAGCCCAGTCAATCAGCACATTACCGCGCATCAATCATGGGCCGCCTTTCCTCCTGCATTATTTAGTTATCCGAAGGGATACTATATCTGCCCCGAACGATTAAAGGTCTTCTTCGTTGTCGGCTAATTCCTGCCAGGCATCGGCGACCTTTTCCCATTCCTCGTCATCCTCGATGTCGCCCAGATACTCATTGCCTTCCTCATCATAGACAACCTTGAGTATGACGACCTCTACTTCTTCGTCCTCGTCCCCACTGGCTTCTTCTTCACTATAAGGAATCAATACCCTATAACTCTGGTCTTCCACTTCCAATTCGGCCAGCAATTCGAACTCATGCTCCTCGCCATCCTCATCAACCAGTACTAGTATTGGAAACTCCTCATCGTCAAAGATTTCTTCGTTATCCATATATTTACCTCCTAACTAAACTACCGTCATTCTAATATTACGGGCAGTCCTTTGTCAAACTACTTATGGGCCTGCCGGTCCAGGTATCCCTGCAGAATATTAACGGCCGCTATTTTGTCAATCACCTGCTTGCGCTTGCGCCTGCTCACATTGGCTTCCAGCAGCACTCTTTGGGCCGCCACCGTGGTCAACCGCTCATCCCAGTATTCTACCGGCAAACCAAGATGATCCTGCAGCAATTTTCCAAATTCCATTATCTCTTGACCTTTGGGGCCGATGGTACCGTTCATGTTACGGGGTAATCCAACCACTATGGTCCCCACCTCATTAGCGGCGCATAGGTCGGCCAAATACTGCAAATCCTGCTGCAGATTGGATCTGGTCAGAACCGAATGCCCTTGGGCAGTCCAGCCAAGTTGGTCGCTCAAAGCGACGCCTATTCTTTTTTCGCCCACGTCTAAACCCATTATTCTCATTAAGGCCCATCCCTATACAAAATATCCCAACAGCCCAAGAGCAGAGTGTCTAAGGACCCCGCCAACTCATAGTAAAACCCCCGCACTGGATTGCGCGGGGGCATTCAGACCAGTTATTCCAGGTATTTCTTGAGAAGCGCCTCCATAATCTCATCGCGGTCTATCTTGCCAATCAGGTTGCGGGCTTGTTTGTGGCTGGTGATGTAAGCCGGCTCGCCTGATATCATATACCCAACCAACTGGTTCAAAGGATTATACCCCTTCTCTTCCAAAGCCTCATATACAGCTTTCAGGATATTATATACCTGATCGGGCTCCTCCTTGTCCCATTTGAAACTGACTGTATGATCGTTATGATTCTGAGGCATACAAACCACCTCCCTTTCCATGCTATATATATTCTAGCACGGCTCTGCGTTTCCTGCTAAGCCAGGGATTCCAATATCATATTACGAGCTGTATCCAGGGCATTGGACAATTGGTCCACATCCTTGCCTCCAGCCTGGGCCATATCCGGCCGGCCGCCGCCGCCTCCGCCTGTCACCCGGGCAGCTGCCCCGACGATCTTGCCGGCATTCAAACCCCGCTCTACAAGGTCCTTGCTTACGAAACAGACCAATGCTACTCGCTCATCGATGATCGCCCCCAATAGGACCACGGCACTGCCCAGTTTGTCTTTGAGCCGTTCGGCTGTTTCTCTCAGGTTATTGCTGTCCGGGCTTTGGACTGTAGCTGTCAACACCTTGGTCCCGTTGCAATCCACTGCCTGCTCTAATATATTTACGCTGGCCGAACGCGAGAGGCGAGCTTTTAGCTCCATTATCTCTTTATCCTTTTCTTTCAGCGACCGGT
The DNA here is from genome assembly GCA_022706565.1 of Bacillota bacterium. GTDB lineage: Bacteria > Bacillota > Syntrophomonadia > Syntrophomonadales > Syntrophomonadaceae > PHAA01. The sequence continues at coordinate 2,175 of JAKJCH010000181.1, forward strand.
TCAAGGCACCGATGCGACTGGCCAAGTGGGTGGGATCCGTCTTGAGTACACTGGCGGCTTCCTTGATTTCGTGTTCGATTTCATTGAAATAACTCCGGGCCCCGCGGCCGGTCAGGGCTTCGATTCGGCGCAGTCCGGAACCGATGCTGCCTTCACTGCTTATCTTGAACAGCCCTATCTCCCCGGTATTGCGTACATGCGCCCCCCCGCACAACTCCATGCTGAAGTTTTCTACCTCGACTATCCTGACTTCGTCGCCGTACTTCTCCCCGAACAGAGCGGTAGCTCCCATTTCCCGAGCTTTGTTAATATCGGTAACGGTAGTTCGAACCGGACGACTGTCAAGTATAGCCTGGTTGACAATGTCCTCTATTTCATTCAGCTGCTCCGGAGTCAAGGGGGTTAGCTGGGAGAAGTCGAAACGCAGCCGGGCCGGTTCCACTAGTGAACCTTTCTGTTGGGCGTGGTCCCCCAGCACTGTACGCAGAGCCTTATGGAGGAGATGGGTGGCAGTGTGATTGCGGGATGTGTCCAGCCTCAAATCAGCATTCAGCTGCAGCCGGATCAAGTCGCCGGTGCGCATGCTGCCTGCCAGCCTGCCGCTATGAATGATCCATCCGGATACCTTCTGAACGTCTGTTACCTCCATCGAGCCGGTCTTGCCATAGATGAAGCCGGTATCGGCCACCTGTCCCCCGCTCTCGGCATAGAAAGGGGTGCTGGAGCTTATTACTGTCACTTCGTCATCAGCGGCAAAATCAACCCGCTCACCGTCCTTAATTATGGCCAATACTACCGATTCATCTTCAAAACGTTCATACCCGGTAAAACCTGTCCCGGGTATTCCCTCTAAAAGCTGGGCCAGCATCTGTTCATTGGCAAATGCGCCTTCGCCCTTCTGAGCCTGGCGGGCCCGATTCCGCTGCTCTTCCATCATTTTGTTAAAACCAGCGGTATCAACTGTAAACCTATTCTCTTCTGCCATATCTTCGGTCAGGTCCAAGGGGAAGCCATAAGTATCATAGAGAGTGAAAGCCTCCGCTCCGGTTATTTCCCGGCGGCCCTCACTGTTGGCGGCCTGTATTATCTCTTCTACCTTCTTGACTCCCTCTTTCAGAGTGACGAAAAAGCGCTCTTCCTCCAGTTTGATCACTTCTTG
>JAKJCH010000182.1 GCA_022706565.1 Bacillota bacterium
AATCCTGATCAGCCAGTATCGTCGGCTGCGGCGGGTCGATCACAACCACTTCCGGCGCGCGGCTGGACATAAATGCAAACATCAGCACCACCGGAACAACAATAAGCAATACTATTAGGGATTCTCTCTTCTCCACGGCTCGCATCCTGGGTTCCTCCTTTGGCCTGTCACGAGAACACTACATGATAATTCCTCACTGCATCCCATTATAAGGGTTGTGGATAACTCTTGCTATCCCCAAAATAAAAATGCACCCCTGGGTCCCGCCGCAGCAAGACCGGGGTGCACGATTCTTAACCAATCGGTTGGTTATGATACTACCATCATGGGATAATTGAGATCGTCTTCATGACCTTCGCGGTGGGGGACAGCATTGGTCCAATAACCTCTCCGGGCCACCCAATCATCGAAGTCCGCTTTGAATTCCGGGATCGAATTCCACAAGCGGCGTTTCTTGTTGTAGATATAATGATTAAGCTTGGGAAACACCTTCTGGATGTTGGCTCGGGCCGGATCGTCGCCGCACTTGTCCAGGAACTGCAGGAACAGATTGATCTTGGTGACGTCCTTGTCGTCCATGAACTTGGCCATCCCCGGGGAGATTTCCGTGCGCCGGGCCTTGATGTCTTCCTTCTGCTTTTCTGCCTGGTCCTGGAAGAATTCCTCCATGCAGGTCTTTTTGAACCTTAGTTGCTTGATTTCCTGCTCGCATACTGCGATTTGGGCATCCAGCTTGGCAATATAATCGCTGACCGCAGCTTCAATCTGGTTGTTCAACATGGACCCTCCTTCCTTTTCCATCAATTATTGTCAAACATCCAGCATTCTATACGTAATACATGAGCTGCAATAACTTGGGGCCTGTCCCCAAGTTATTGACCCTCAAATGTGGTTGCAGGACCGGACGGCACTGGCTTGGAGGGCTGTTGTAAATGGAATAACTTGGGGCCTGTCCCCAAGTTATTGCTCAGCTTGTTTCCGAGATTCACAGCGCCTATACTATAATCATACTTAAGAAGCAGACCTCATCGTCCAACCGTTATCATATCCTCTAACATAAAAGGGGGAATCAAGAATGGCCGCGCACGATTATGATCTGGTATTTCTAGGGGGAGGGCCAGCCGGCTACCAGGGGGCCATACGGGCCGCCCAATTAGGACAGAAGGTGGCCGTCATCGAAGACACCAACCTGGGAGGAGTGTGCCTCAACCAGGGCTGCATACCCACCAAGGCCATCAGGGCTTCAGCGGAGATTTTGAACCAGGCGCGCCTGGCCAAGGAATACGGCATCGTGGTATCTGAAGCCAGGCCCGACATGAGCGCCATTATCGGTCGGAAAAACAGAATAGTCAACTTCCTGCGGGGGGAAGTTGCCAATCTTTTCAAAGCCAACAAAATCACCCTCTACAATGGCCGGGGAAAATTCATCTCGCCCCAGGAAATACGGGTGAACGATTCTGGACCAGTGGTAAAAGGCAACAAGATGGTCATAGCCACCGGATCCCGTCCCAAAATCCCGCCCGTCTTTGCCAAACCCCTGCCCGGGGTGGTAACCAGCGAGGCTATCCTTGATATAGACAGGCTGCCGGAGTCCCTGCTGATCATCGGCGGGGGCATAGTAGGGCTGGAGATCGCCTCCATCATGGCCGCCCTGGGCAGCCAGGTAACCGTGCTGGAGGAGCGCGAACAAATGCTGCCCAAAGAAGATCGCGAAACCGTAGCCTACCTGGCGGAGATAATGAAGAGGCAGGGCATCAACCTGATACATTCCGCCACTGGCGTTGAGGCCAGGGCCCAAACCCAGGATGGAGTAACGGTCACTTTAGCCAACGGGGATACCCATGCGGCCCAAATGGTGGTGCTGGCCGCGGGTCGGGTTCCCAACACCACAGATATTGGCCTGGAAAACATCGGTCTCGATTACGCCGGCGATTTTATCCCGGTAAATGAATACATGGAGACCGAGGTGAAGAATATCTTTGCCGCCGGGGATGTAGTCGGAGGCTGGCTGCTGGCTCACGTGGCCTTTATGGAGGGCATCATAGTAGCCGAATACACATCCGGATTGCCCAACAGCATGGACTACCGGGTGGTGCCCCGCTGCCTGTACACCTTCCCCGAATTCGCCTCGGTGGGTCTGCCCGAAGAGGAAGCCAAGCGGCTATACCCGGCCCAGTCATTTACCTATCCGTTCCAGTCTCATGGCATGGCCCAAGCCCTGGGCGCCTCAGAGGGGATGGCCAAACTGGTGGTCAATACCATGACCGGAGAAATCCTGGGCGGGCACGTGATCGGCGCCCATGCCAGCGAGCTGGTGTCGGAGATCGCCCTGGCCATGCGCAACAAGGTGATGCCCTCCGGCATAATTAACACCATCCATATTCATCCCACCATGGCCGAAGCGGTGCTGGAGGTGGCCCAGGCTTCTTCCCGCAAGTCCATCCATACGATGCCTAGGTCTTAGAACCTCACCGGAATCTGGGTTAAAGGAGTAGGGCCAGATGGCAGCGGGAGAATGCAAATGAAAATAACCAAGATACTGCTTATCCTGCTCCATCTGCTGGTCGGAGTGGGAGCCATTGGGGGAGGCCTGGCAGGGATGCTCGATCCTCAGGCACCCCTGGGCATGCCCAGCGAACTCCTGCAACACTCGCCCTTCAGCAATTATCTGATCCCTGGCCTGATTCTGTTTTCAGTCCTCGGGCTGGGGAACCTTTTCGGCATATTCATGCTTGCGCGTCAATCACACTGTTGGCCGTATATCAGCAGTACAATGGGCTTGGCCCTGGTCATATTCATCGTGGTCCAGTGCATCATTCTGCGATTGATAGACCCGCTGCACGTCATATTCCTTTTTGTCGGCCTGCTGCAAGCGGGATTGGCCACGAAGATTCTTCTCGAGCAGCGTCATATGTCAGGCTGCTTGAGATGACCTTATGCTGAACAAAGAAGGCCTTATCGAGTCACTCCCGCTACACTCTCACTTCCATTTCGTTCTCAATAGCGTATTGATACCACAATCATCAATATGCCTTCAAGATAATTGGATATTGAACAAAGACAAAAAGAATAAATCACTTTCTCTTCTGTTTCTTTAATGTCTTTATATCTTTCTTTAATACTGTCTTTTACTTAGAAATTTGCAGGAGTGAAATCTAGTGGGGGTTATGCATTCTTAATCATCTGTTTTATCATTTTTATTCTGAAAGAAAGGCTTGTTTATTGAGTCCGTATAATTGTGTAAATTGGATACCTGAAAATTAGAGTGAGCCAAGATCACTCTCCTCAGTTAGAATGTTGGTGTCGAAACAACAAAAC
>JAKJCH010000183.1 GCA_022706565.1 Bacillota bacterium
TAACTCTGCTCGGTTTCCCACTTCGAAACCGAAGCCTTGGAAACACCCACATAATTGGCTAGTTCATCTTGGGTAATCCCCTTTTCCTTGCGCTTCCTGGCCAGCACCCTGGCAATATTGATTTCCTTCATTTCCATCACCCCTGCCTATATATTAGTAAGCCGGGCGGGGCAAATCAATGGATTGGTACGCAACTTCCGTTTACTAAATCAACTGCTGGTTGACTGACCACTACTGAAGAACTCCAAATGCGTCATGCTGAGTGGCAGTGAAGCACTGAAGGCGGAGGCACATAAGTAAACCCTCATCTGGGGCACCATAAGGAACGGGGACACACCATTCCATGGAGTGTCCCCATAATGCACCCGCCGACTAAACGGGTTGCTACAGTAACTATTAGACTAGGTCTTTTGGGGTCAGGCAGGCGACAGAGCCGTCCCTGCATCTGCGTGCCTGCTGTTGATCGGCCAACGGCCTAACGTTTACACCTTTCAGCCCCCGCCTTGGAAGCCCACCTCCACATGGTTATCCTCAACAATCACCGGGACTTTCCGCCCCCCGGTCAAGCTGACGATCTCACCGATCCGGTCCTGTTCCCGGGTCAGATTGATCTCCTCGAATTCCACTCCCCGCTCGTTCAGCATTTTCAGCGCCTGGGCGCAGTAGGGGCATCCTTCTTTGGTATAGATTCTAACTGCCACGGCAAGCCCTCCTTAATTATAAGGTGTGGTTATATATTACTTATTCTACCACTGAGCGGTGGGTGCTTAAACCTGGCAGGCCACAGAACAGTTCCCGTGCCTCGCGCGTTGTTTGAGCAAACTGGCGCAGTAACGAAGATATTCGCTTCCGAGACTAGCCTCCTACCACCATTTCTTTCTCTTAAAGAACACCATCATCCCCACCGCAATGGCGAACATAATCACCCATAACACCGGATAAAACCAGCGCCAGTGCAGCTCCGGCATATTGTCGATATTCATCCCATATACCCCGACGATAAAGGTCAGCGGAATGAAAATCGTAGCGATGATGGTCAGAACTTTCATCACCTCATTCATCCGGTTGCTGACGCTGTTCAGGTACATATCCATCATGCTGGTCAGGATATCCCGCAAGGTCTCGGTGGTGTCCATTACCTGGATGATGTGGTCATACAAGTCGCGGATATACAGCTGGGTGGATTCATTCACCAGGGGCGTTTCCCGCCGGGCCAGGAAGCCGATTATCTCCCGCATGGGCCACACCGACCGGTGCAGGTACAGCATCTGGGTCTTCAATTCATTGATAAAATGCATGGTAGCCGGCACCGGGTTGGTCACCAGTTCATCCTGGATGCCGTCGATCTCCTCCCCTAATCCCTCCAGGGCCACGAAGTAATTGTCCACGATCACATCCAGCAGGGCGTAGAGCAGGTAGTCAGCGCCGGAGGACCTGATCATGCCGGCCTTGGCCTTGATCCGCTCCAGCACCGGGTTGTAGATATCGGCGCTGCTCTCGCTGAACGAAATCAGATAATTTTCGCCCAGCACAAAGCTTTCCTGCTCCAGGTTGAATTTACCGGCCTGGCTGTTATAGACGACCGTCTTTACCTCTAAATGAAGGTAATCCAGGTAGTTTTCAATTTTGGGCCGCTCCCCGGTATCCAGAACGTCTTCCAAGACCAGGGGATGGATCCCCAGCCCCCGTCCTAGTTGTCCAATGGTATCTGCATCATGGACACCTTCTACCCTGAGCCAGTAGACGCTGGACTTGTCCAGACCCTCCAAGCTGGCTTGGCTTACTTGCAGCTCCTTTTCGGTCCATTTGTCTTCCGAATAGCGCAGCAGCCGGATCCGGACATTTTCCACCTTTTGTTTCCCGACATGAATCAAACTACCCGGCGGCAAGCCTGCCTTGATTGAATGTTTGGACACTGGATCATCTCCTGTCACAAGCGTTGCTGGCTGGCATCAGCGGATATAAGGGGGTATGTAATCCCACTCCCATTTGTAAATTAGCTTATCACAAAGCTCCCATAATCTCCTCATCCCAACCATCAGGAGATTCGGCGAACATCAGTGCAGGCAAGGACTTAACCTGCAACCGGGCCATCACCTAGCCAGCCTGTTCATTCTTGCTGTTATCCTATTTATTGTCAGGGTTGTTGGGCTCAAGCAACGCTATTAAATAGTCCAGTTTGCTCACTACCTGTCTCCTATAATCACTCTGCTTCTTTAGGTACCATACTATTCCCGCTATCACAGCAATCAGCACCAATAGGTTGAACAGCGACCAAAAGAGAACATAGTAGTTGGGGAAAGCCGGCGGACTACCCACCGCTTGTGTAATACTGAAAGCAATCATCAAGTTCTCCTCCTGCGTCATTCCGATTCTTGTTTGTTAAATGAGGTAACCAGCACGAAACCAAATAATATTCCGGCTACCGTTACCAGAGAGGGGTGCAAGAGTATGGATGCAACGAGCTGTCCCTCGAATGACAAATTTACAAGCATTGGCGTTATCGCAACCACAAGGGCGGGCAGACCCATCGCCAGCAGCGCGACCCAATCTACCTTCCAGGACCCTTTCCGCATGTATGAAACAAAAAACTGTGGTAATGCCAGCAAAATCCCCACTATGATCGGGAATAACGACATAAATAAGAAAACCCCAGTAAAATCATAAGTACTCTCGTAGGATCGCTTTAACAGTCGATTAAAATCATCGGCCTTAATAACGAAATACCCAAAGGCAAGCACATATACTAGATAGCTGACAAATCTGATTTGTATCGGCTTCAAAGAATATCCCATCCTTTCTCTGGATCTCACCGGAGGAGACGGGCGGTCTGAATATTTCCGGTGAAAATCGCCAGCGAACAACGAGGCAAAGGAACCGTCCCCGTGCCTCGCTCCCCCCGTTATGACAGGTTTCGATTAGGCTATGGAAAAATCCTGCAAAATTTTTACAAAATCGCCTCGCTTCAACCACCAAGAGATTCAACGAACATCTGTTCACAGGTTATCCCATGCTGTGGATAACTGCTTCTAGACCAAGCTTATCTCGTTGTTGCCCCGCCGGGCGATGAAACCGACCCGGCCGCTGCTGGTAACCTGGACCTGGTCGTAGATCTGAATGCCGCCCCGGGGTCCCTCTTCACCGGTGGGACTGGGGATGTGCCAGCGCTCTACGACGATCGCCGTGCCGGTTTCCAGGGGAATGGCAGGCCGGGAAAGATCATTGAGGTCGGGTATCAACTGGTCGGCTGTGGTGAGCAGATGGGTGCGGCGATAGCCCATCTCGGCCAGGCGCAAACGGCGGTAGGCC
>JAKJCH010000184.1 GCA_022706565.1 Bacillota bacterium
TGTCATGTTCGGAGTGAGCAAAGACCGCGAAAAGGACCAGATGATCATTTCTATTTACGAGGTTTGATATCCAGCCTGATTTGAGGTGGCAAATGAGCAAGGAAACCAAGGAATTTATCAAAGATACTATCAGTGTAATCATCATCGCTTTTATTTTGGCAGCCATTTTACGTAACTACGTCATCGAGGGGCGGGAGATACCGACTGGCTCCATGTTGCCGACGGTGCAGCTGAAGGACCGGGTGTGGGTGAACCGCTTTATTTATCGTTTCAAAGAGCCGGTCCGGGGGGACATCGTCATGTTCCAGCCTCCTGAAACCGTCCAATCTACTACCCCGTATCTTAAGAGGGTGATTGGCTTGCCGGGCGAAACGGTGGAAATGAAGGATGGCAAGGTGTATATAAACGGACGAGCTCTGCAGGAACCCTATGTGGCCGAACCGCTCGAATATGATTATGGACCAGTGGTGGTTCCGGAGGGTGCTCTGCTGGTGCTGGGCGACAACCGCAACAACAGCTACGACAGTCATGAATGGAACGCTTGGCTGACCAAGGACCGGCTGATGGGCAAAGCCATTGCCATCTACTGGCCTTTTGATCATTTCCGGCTATTGCCGCGTGAGGTATCGTTTCAATGAGGATATTGCTTACCAATGATGATGGCATCAATGCCCGGGGATTGCATTCCCTGATCAATGAGTTGAACACCATCGCCGAGATTTACGTGGTAGCGCCCCGCAGCGAACAGAGCGGCACCGGCCATTCCATTACTGTGTTTGACCCCATCAAAGCCATTGAAACCAAGATACCGGGCATCAAGAAGGGTTGGCTGGTCGGGGGGACACCCGTCGATTGTGTTAAACTGGGCACGAAAAGACTGGTGCCCGAACCCATCGACCTGGTGGTGTCCGGCATTAATCACGGCTCCAATTTGGGTACCGACGTATTATACTCGGGTACCGTATCTGCCGCTACCGAAGGGGTGATAATGGGTTATCCAGCCATCGCGGTATCCCTGGATACTTTCGATGCCTCGGCTGATTTTAGCTTTGCGGCCGGGTTCACCCGCCGATTGGTGGCGGCGATCCTGCAAGAGAGCATGCCCCGCACCACCCTATTCAACGTAAACCTGCCCCTACTGCCCCCGGAGCAGATCAAGGGTATCCGGATGACCAAATTGGGCACTCGCAATTATGACAACCTGTTCGAAGAGCGGCGCGACCCCCGCGGCAACATATACTATTGGCTGGGGGGCGGGGTGCTGAACGAGGAACAGGACGAGGACAGCGACGTGTATGCGGTGGAGCACGGTTACATAAGCATTACCCCCATCCACCTGGACCTGACCCATTACGGGCTGATCAAGAAATTCAGTAAATTATCGGATGAGTATCTTAATAACCTGCTGCGAGGTGAATAAATATCACAATCGTCAGCTTGGCTATCAACTCGATCATATTTCTCTTGATTTTCAACTGGTCCTATATCCAAAAAAGGCGGGTGGATCCGAATTACCCGCCCAAACCCATCGCCCAATCCATCCTGTTCCCGTTGGGATTGGCGGTGGCCTTCACCATGTTGGTGGACGCCTACCGCGGCGTTATGTACTACCAACTGATAATGTTCTTGTTGGTGGCCGCATTGCTCTTCTGGATGTTCTACGGCAAAAAGTCGTAACCGGAGAGAAAAATTTTGCCTGTCCATCTAAAGTATAGTACCATTTTTACGAGCTAAATTTATTGAGGAGGTTAATTGGATGAAGGTATACCCTACAGAAGGAATTCGCAATATTGCCCTCGTGGGCCATGGAGGAACCGGAAAGACATCACTGGCGGAAGCCATGATTTACAATACCGGCGCTACCAAGAGGTTGGGGAGGGTTGATGACGGTAATACCGTTTCCGATTACCTGCCGGAAGAAATCAAGAAGAAAATCACCATTAGCTCCACCTTGATTCCTTGTGAATATAAGAACTGTAAGATAAATGTACTCGACACTCCCGGATATGCCGATTTCTATTTTGAGGTGTGCGGGGCGCTGCAGGCGGTTGACAGCATGCTGCTGATGTTCTCAGCCACCGCTGGGGTGGAAGTCCAGACCCAGATCATCTGGGAAGAGAACCCCGATATACCAAAGCTCGCTTTTATCAACAAAATGGATCGGGAGAATGCCGATTTTGACAAAACGTTATCGGCCATCAAGTCTGCTTTCCCGGATATTGTGGTACCAGTGCAGCTGCCTATCGGGGCTGAAGACAATTTCAAGGGTGTAGTCGACCTGCTTAAGATGAAGGCCTATGTTTTCGAGGCCGGAACCGGCAAGTATACGGAACAGGAAATCCCCGCCGACATGATGGATGATGTAGAAACTTATCGCATGGAACTGATAGAAGCCGCCGCCGAATCCGATGACGAGCTCTTGACCCGCTATTTGGACGGTGAAGAGCTTACCGATGCGGAGATACTCCAGGGAGTCAAGGAGGCGGCAGCAGCCGGTTCGGCAGTATTTGTATTCTGCGGTTCTACCCTTAAGAATATAGGCATACAGCCTCTGATGGATTTCATTGTCGATTGTTCACCAACTCCCGATCGTAATGGCAAGGTAAGGGGCAAGGACATCCAGGCTGAGCCTTTCTGCGCTCAGGTATTCAAGACCATAGCCGATCCCTATATCGGCCGACTCAATATGTTCCGGATATTTACCGGCAAGCTCAAGGCCGACAGTGTGGTATACAATGCCACCAAGGAGAAGGATGAAAAGATCACCCAGGTTCTGGTCATGACCGGTAAGGAGCAGTCGGCGGTGCCCGAGATGAACGCCGGCGACATTGGTGCGGTCGCCAAACTAGCGGTTACCAATACCTCCGATACCCTGACCGTCAAAGCTAATCCGACGGTGATGGCACCGATCGAGTTCCCCCGGCCTACTTTGAGTACCGCCATCGAGCCCAAGAGTAAGGTCGACGAGGACAAGTTGAGTGGTGCTCTGCAGCGTATCTGCGAAGAAGACCCCACTGTGGAGGTGCAGAAAAACGTCGAGACCAAGCAGACGGTAATGCGTACCATGGGGGATACCCATTTGGATATAATCACCGACAAACTGTCGCGCAAATTCGGGGTAGAGGTGATCACCAAGGAGATGCGCATACCTTACCGGGAGACCATCCGGGGAACCGTGGAAGTAGAAGGCAAACACAAGAAACAGAGCGGGGGCCATGGACAATACGGACACGTATGGATCAAGTTCGAGCCCAATGATGAGGAAGGATTTAAATTCGAAGAAACCGTATTCG
>JAKJCH010000185.1 GCA_022706565.1 Bacillota bacterium
CGGAATGTACTACTGGTTCGTATACCTGAGAAAACCGGCTGCGGCCAAGCAGGACAAGGGTGTAGCCGCGTAAGCAATCGTAAACTGTCGTACCCGGAACACTGATCGGGGCATTGCCACCATATAAATGTCCAAGCCGCAATGGCGATGCCCCACAAACAACTAGGAGTGAGAATATCACGGGGATGGTTTTCGTTGACGTCCCCTTGATAAAGCTCACTGCCAAGCCTATTTACAGGTGCTATCGATTTAGCACCCTTTTTTTGGTGTCACTGGTTACCCGATAATCGTCCCGGGACAGGTGAGCTCATCACAGATCATTGCCGATGGGGCATGAGGTATAGCAATTGAAGCAGGTGTATTGGAAACCAATCATTTGCGCCTGGTAATTGCGCATGAAATCCTCGCTGAACAACATCCTCTTTTGTTCCTCCGGGGAGCTGGCGAAAAACTTCCTCCAGAAACGGATGGAGCCTCCGATGCCATAGGGCTGGGAGTTGCCCAGGCATTTCATCATATCGGTCTTGCCTTCCTCATCCAGGGCGCCCACCGGGCAGCTTTCAATGCAAATGTCACAGTCGATGCATAAATCCTCGGTTACTGGCGGATCGGAGGGCAGATCCAATTCGGTAAGTACCGCCGTAAAAATGACCCGGGTGCCCAAGCGGGGATGAATTATCAGGTTGTGGCGGCCGAAATTGCCCAATCCCGCGGCCAGCGCGGCATGGCGCAGGGAAACCTCGCCCACCAGCCCGCTGGTCTGGGCACTCATGTCCAAGGGATAGGAAACCGGCACCGACATGGCGGGGGTATGGAACTCTCTTTCGATGAAACGGGTCAATTTGTAATTACAGGAGCGGCTGAATTCCATCAGGTCCATGCGTCCCGTCATGGCAATGGAACTGGACGGGCTTTCGCAGTTGGAGCCCTCTTTGAAAGCCATTACTACCATCGACCGGGCAGTGGGGAATATGGTTTCGATTTTGGGGGAGCGGGGACTGGAATAGTCCTTTATGTTGGCAAAGCCGACGTCATCAACACCCAAGTCCAGGACAAACTGGCGAATCCTCGTTTTTGCTTCCTCGGCCATCATTTTTCATGCCCCCTATGATTTGATCGCTACGGGTGGTCAAGGGATGGTTTCACTTGACACCCTCGGCGGTGTGGCGGATGGTATCAACTCTTACCGTCCGTGATTCTATCTTATCAGTTACAAGGGGGTTCAGTCATTAAGATGTCAGGGGCCAGTTTGATGATGTTAGTGGGGTCGGTGCTCACGGGCCTGGCTTTACTATCAACTCCCCGTCCAGATTTGGGTCTGCTTTTCGTTTCTGATCAGATATAGAGTGCGACCGGGAACAGCCGTCCGCTTATTGAGCAAGTTATTTGGCAATATTGCATCCCATAAACCGAGTATTCATGTTAAACTGCATAAAAATACGGGAAACCATTCATGCATCCAAGTCTAGGTGTAAGTTGATAAGGAGGAGATCAAGATGTATGTGCCTATTGTTGCCGGCCAACCTGCCCACCTATGGCTGGGTTTGTTGTTGCTGCTGATGCTGGCTTTCCAGTTGGGGACCGGCAAACGCTGGATCAGGGTGCCATTCGTTTATCACCGCAGAAATGGCTGGGTCATGGCTATTATCGCCGCCTTGCATGCCTTCTGGGGACTGGGCATCTGGTTTTTCAATTTCAGGATAGGCCCGTAACGAGAATAGGAGTACTACAGTCTTGAAGCCCAAATGCAGTATAATATGGTTGCTATTCGAACTGTTCAAGAGGCTCTGGCAGAAACATGGGGGGAGGCATCCCCAGGTGTCCCGCATGCCTCGGAAGGAGAAATGAGTGATGAGCAAGGTTCTTATCATGCCCTGCCTGGATATGAAAGACGGCCGGGTCGTCAAGGGTGTCAATTTTGTCAATCTCAGAGATGCGGGGGATCCGGTGGAGTGCGCCCGTATCTATTGTGAGAATGGCGCCGATGAACTGGCCTTTTTGGACATCGCTGCCACCATCGAAAAAAGGAAGACCACTCTAGAGGCGGTCCGGCGGGTCGCGCAGGCGATCACTATCCCATTCACGGTCGGCGGGGGCATTGGTTCGGTTGAAGATGCCGAGCAGGTCCTGGAGGCGGGCGCCGATCGTATTTCAATCAGCAGTGCCGCTTTTCGCAATCCTGGCTTGATCGATCAGGCCGCCGCCAAATTCGGCTCCGCCCAGTTGGTGGTGGCTATTGACGTGGATCGCAATCCGGCTCTCCCGTCAGGCTATGAGGTCTACATCGACGGCGGCAACACCGCCACCGGCAAGGATGCCATCGAATGGGCCCGGGAAGCGGAAAGCCGGGGGGCCGGCTTCATTTTGCCCACCAGCAAAACCCGGGACGGGGCCAAGACCGGCTATGACATTCCCCTCATCCGGGGCATCAAGGACGTAGTCCAAGTGCCAGTGATCGCCTCCGGCGGCGCCGGCAGCATGGAGCATTTCCTGGAAGCCGCTCGGGATGGGAAGGCGGATATCCTCCTGGCAGCATCGGTTTTCCACTTTGGCGAGATAAGTATCCCGGAGCTGAAAAAATATCTGCGAGACCAGGGCATCGAAACCAAATAAATCGAGATAAGCCGGGCCCCATGCTTAGCGGGGCACCGGCTTTTTTTATCTCCTTCCTAAAAGCAGAAGGGTAATCCCCCCGCTTCAGAAGGACCATCCCCCGCTTCCGTCATTCTCAACTTCCTAAATCGTTCTCTACTTCCTAAAATAGCGAACCAGAAGGGCCGTCACCCTGCTTCTCCAGGATCCCCAGTATCTCCTGCTTCAGCTGGCTCTTGTGTTCAGCCGTGACACCCGCCAGTTCTGTCCGCAGCAGGACCTGAGCGGGGCGGGGGGACAGCACATAAACGGTGTCGGCCAGCAACAGGGCTTCTTCGATGTCATGGGTAACCAGGATCACAGTAGGTTTGTACTTGGCGCACAGTTCTTTCAGCCATACCTGCATCTTGCCCCGGGTAATGGCATCCAGGGTGGCAAAGGGCTCGTCCAGCAGCATGATATCGCTGGTAAAAAGATAGGTCCGCAATAGGGCGGCCCGCTGGCGCATGCCCCCCGACAGCTGGCGGGGATAGTACTCCTCAAAACCATCCAGGCCGAAATCCTGCAGATAGGTGCGAGCGGTGGCATGGGCTTCCCGGCGGCCTACTCCCCGGAGCGTCAAAGGGATGCAGACATTGTCGAGGATGTTCTTCCAGGGCAGGAGCAGGTCCTTTTGCTGCAT
>JAKJCH010000186.1:0-419 GCA_022706565.1 Bacillota bacterium
GAGAATCTCAGCATGGTCCGCGAGACGGTCATGTTTCTAAAAGACAGGGGCCTTGAGGTAATATTCGACGCCGAGCACTTTTTCGACGGCTTCAAGCACAATCCCGACTATGCTCTGCAGGTGCTGGGTGCTGCAGCCCACGCCGGGGCCGATTGCCTGGCATTGTGTGATACCAATGGCGGCACCTTGCCCTGGGAATTGGAAGAGATAATCAGGAAGGTGCAGACGGAGATAAGGATACCGCTGGGCATCCATGCCCACAACGACTCCGGCTGCGCGGTAGCCAATTCCCTGGTGGCATTAAACCTGGGCTTTACACAGGTCCAGGGCACCATCAACAACCTGGGAGAAAGGTGCGGCAACGCCGACCTTTGCTCTATCATCCCCAATTTGGAACTGAAGATGAACAAACGTTGTCT
>JAKJCH010000186.1:434-3260 GCA_022706565.1 Bacillota bacterium
CCGCCGGTAACCTCAAGCGGCTGACCGAGGTGAGTCACTATGTGAATGAGATAGCCAACCTGCCCAGTCCCAATAATCAGCCTTTCGTGGGATACGGCGCTTTTGCTCACAAAGGCGGTATTCATGTCAGTGCCCTATTAAAAGACTCTGCCACCTACGAGCACATTAATCCGGAGGATGTGGGCAACCGCCGCCGCGTGCTGGTCTCCGAGCTGGCCGGTATCTCCAACCTGCTCTATAAGGCCAAGGAGCTAAAGCTGGATGTTAACAGCTATGACGCCCAAACCCGGGCGGTGATTAAACAGATCAAGGAATTGGAGAATCAGGGATTCCAGTATGAAGGTGCGGACGGTTCGCTGGAACTGTTGCTGCGCAAGGGCTTCGGGCAGCTGGATGATTATTTCCAGCTTAAGAACTTGAAGATAATATTGGAGAAACAGGAAGACAGCGATTTCGTTGCTGAGGCTTTTATCAAAATACAGATTGGCGACCAGGTAGTACACACCGCCGCCGAAGGCGACGGCCCGGTCAACGCTCTGGACAATTCGCTGCGCAAGGCTCTGGCTGAAGTATACCCAGAGATAAGCGAGATGCACCTGTCCGATTACAAGGTAAGGGTCCTGGACGGCAACCGGGGCACGGCCGCCCGGGTGCGGGTATTGATAGAGTCGGCCAATCAAGCGGAAAAATGGAGCACAGTAGGGGTTTCGGAAAATATCATCGAAGCTTCCTGGCAGGCGCTGATAGACAGTGTCAATTACCTGCTGATGAAAAAGAGACTGCCCGGAGAAGAACCATAGGTAAGAGGCTCCGGGCTGATCAAACCAAGGTGGGGGACCAGCAGCCCGAGAATTGATATGGCATGGACATAAAAGCAGCCCCGGTCAGAATTGATCTGACCGGGGTATTTCAGTCGTTGGGGGATAGGCTGGCTCAATAAAACTAGTCCTTGTCAACCATTTTAAAGCCCACCGCCAGAGCGGAGGTAGAGAGGTTGGTAATGGTAACGAAATCGATGTTGAAAGCTTGTTGTTCAACTTCCACTGTATAGGTACAGCAATCGGGGCAGCCGGCACAGGAGCACCAACTGAAGCTAAAAGGCTCGGTAACATTCTGGAAGGCTTCTTCTGGTATGGTCGGAGGATTCGGGAAGACCTGTGACCTTTCGAAGGTCCAGGTCCCCAGGGTGATGGTGTCGCCATCACATACCCGTCTTAGCTTGAATAGCAGACGCAGTGAATAATTGGCGATGTCATTGATCCGGTAGGTTATTAAGGACGAGAAGTCGAATTTGACCACGGCATCGATGAGCTCACTGGTATCCAGGGTCAGGGTGGACAGCACCGCTGAGTTTCCGTGACCGCCATTGACGGCAATATTGTTGGCTTCGACTTGCCTGAGGCTTAAAAGATCGGTGGAGAGGGGAGCCGAGCCGGTAGACGTGCCGCATTTCAAAATAGTGGCGGTTTCGAAGCGGGGTTTCGGTTTGGGCCACGCCAGAGGAGGCATGGGCGGATAATAATCATCATGGTGATCGCCACAGTCGGGACGACGGTCCCAATCCCGGTCGGGTTTTTTGTAGGAATCGCGATAGGTTCTGTTGCATTTCATCGATAAAAACCTCCTGTAATTAGATTTTGGTGAGCCGGGCAACAATGACTAACCCGGTTCTAATTTAGGTTATTCAGCGGCCTATAATTTGGTTACTCTGGAAAAGATCATTATGCCTGGCCTTTTATAGCCATGGCAACCAAAGATGCTCGAAAATGCCAAGAATGTTGCCAGTAGTGACAGAACTTTGCTAAAGTAGAACCTGAGGTGATTGGAATTGAAAGCGATGATTATGGCAGCTGGGGTTGGATCCCGGTTGATGCCTATGACCGCCGGCGTACCCAAACCGATGATACCGATGGCCAACCAGCCTTTGATGGCCAACACAGTCAGACTGCTGGCCCGGCACGGATTTACCGAACTGATTGCCAATCTCCATTATCATGGCGACCAGATCAGAGCCTATTTCAGGGACGGTTCTGACTTTGGAGTGTCTATGCACTATTCCCCCGAGGATGAGCTGCTGGGTACAGCGGGTGGAGTCAAACGATGTGCCTGGTTTCTGGATGACACATTTGTAATCGTAAGCGGAGATGCCCTTACCGATATCGACCTGACCAGGCTCATGGAAGCCCATCGCCGCCGTGGGGCTCTGGCCACGATAGCCCTCAAAGAAGTGCCCGATGTTGAACATTTCGGTATTGTGATTACCGACGGCGACCAGCGCATCCGCAGCTTCCAGGAGAAACCCCGCCCCGAGGAGGCTCTGAGCCAGGTGGCCAACACTGGTATATACGTTTTTGAGCCGGAGATTTTCCAGTTCATACCGGAGGGATTCTATGATTTCGGCAAGCAGCTGTTCCCCCGGTTGGTGCAAATGGGCAGCCCGTTCTTCGGCGCCACCATCCAGGATTATTGGTGCGACGTGGGCAACCTTGACACTTATCGCCAAGCCCATGCCGATGTCCTGGCCGGGAAGGTGCATGCGAACCGGGAGGGCCGATTGCTCTATAATGAAGAAGGTCGGCGGGTGTTGCTGGGAGAAGGATCTGAAGTAGGGAAAGGGGTTCTGTTCGCTGGCAGTGTAGTCATTGGACGGGGATGCCGGATTGAAGATGATGCGGCTATCAGTGATACGATCATATGGGATAATACCATTATCGGTAAGGGAGCAGTCGTACGGGAATCGGTGGTGGGAGCTGACTGCCGGGTCCGGCCCGGGAGTATTGTGGAGGTTGGCTCGGCCATCGCCAGCGGGACCGAATTTTAGAACCT
>JAKJCH010000187.1:0-2944 GCA_022706565.1 Bacillota bacterium
CGTATTCGGCGGTGCAGTGCCGCGCAACTTCTTCCCGGCTGTGGAAAAAGGATTGCAGGAAGCACTGGAGGAAGGGGTTTTGGCCGGATACCCGGTCACCCGCATAAAGGCCACCCTTTATGACGGATCCTACCATAGTGTTGACTCCTCTGAAATGGCATTTAAGACCGCTGCCAAACTAGCCTTCAAGAAGGGAATGGAAGCAGCCAAACCGGTGCTGTTGGAGCCGATCGTCAACGTCGAGATAGAGATTCCCGATGCTTATCTGGGCGATATCATTGGTGACCTGAACAGCAAACGAGGTCGGGTGTTGGGTATGGAACCGGCCGGTAAAAAGCAGGTCGTCAAGGCCCAGGTGCCATTGGCTGAAATGAGCCGCTACACCATCGATTTGAAATCCATAACCCAGGGCCGCGGTAAGTTCCGCATGGAGATGGACCACTACGAAGAGGTCCCGGCCCAGGACATGGAAAAGATAGTAGCTAAGGCCAAACAAGAGCGCGAGGAGAAAGAGAAATAGAGACAACGAGAAAGAGGGCGCAAGCCCTCTTTTCCGACCGGCCAAAATGGCCAATGGCATCGTTGTTGCGGAAGTCACGCTCAATCGGCGTACCCGAAGTACGCCTCAATCGCGAGACTCCCGAACGGCCTTGCCCTTGACCATTTTAGCACGGTCGCCCAAAGTGAAAGGCTAATGGCGGCGTTGTTGCGGAAGTCCCGCTCAATGCCAAATAATCCTATGGAGTGAGCCTGATATGAGTAACTGGTTGGATTACCTGAATACACTTCCGCTGGCCCACTACATCGGCATGCCGGTGTTGATACTGGCTGGCTTCTGGGTGTTCCAGGTTATCCTTTGCCGCAGTATCGTGCCGGCCATAATAAAATTAAGGAGCCGGCGCGGTGTGGATACCGACAGGGATCTGATCACGGCTGCTCTCAAACCAATCCGAGCGTTGATCTGGCTGCTGGGGCTTTATGTAGCCCTGCAATACCTGACCCTGCTGCTGCCATGGAATATTCTGCTGTCCAGGATATTTCGTTCTTTGCTTATCATCATCTTGGCTTGGGGGATTTGTGTGGCGATTGCCGCCAATTCGTCAGTGGCGAGCGGACTGCAGCAGAAATACAAACTGGATAGCGTATTGGTAGTGTTCTTCTCGCGGGTGCTGAAATTCGTGTTTATTGCCCTTGCGGTAGTACTCTTGGCCAATGAATGGGATTACGATGTCAATGGATTTATTGCCGGTTTGGGTCTG
Organism: Bacillota bacterium; assembly: GCA_022706565.1. Classification (GTDB taxonomy): domain Bacteria; phylum Bacillota; class Syntrophomonadia; order Syntrophomonadales; family Syntrophomonadaceae; genus PHAA01. The sequence goes on from JAKJCH010000187.1 coordinate 1,260, forward strand.
GGCGGGCTGGCCTTCGCTTTGGCAGCCAAGGATGCCCTGGCCAACATTTTCGGGGGGATAGTCATTATTATGGAGAAGCCTTTCGCCATTGGGGACTGGGTCCAGACCCCCAGCGTGGAAGGTACGGTGGAGGATATTTCCTTCCGCAGCACCCGCTTTCGCACCTTCCCCCAGGCTCTGGTGACCATGCCCAATTCCACCCTGGCCAATGAACCGATCACCAACTGGAGCAAGATGGGCAAACGCCTGGTAACTTTCAGATTGCCGGTGGACTATGCCGGGCCCCGTGACCGGATCGAAACCTGTATAAACAACATCAACGCTATGTTGTCCAGCCATGATGAGATCCATCCGCAAACCATCCTGGTCAGCCTGGATGCCATTAATGCCACCGGACTGGAGGTCTTCGTCTATTTCTACACCAAAACCACCCTCTGGTCCCATTACCTTGAGGTCAAACAGGACATCTATTTCCGCATCCTGGACATCCTGTCCGCTGCCGATCTGAGTCTGGCCACCCCTGGGCGTCAGGTCTACTCCGAACGCCCCGATCTCGTGTACTCGATTCCGATCAAATAGACTGTCCACCCAATCAGGGCTCCCCTCGATCCGCCTCTTTCATTCTCCAGCTTTGGTGAACATTTTATTCAGATTGGCTCGCTTCACAATTCCTTCACATTTCCTTCATTAATCTGACGTAATCCAGTGGTAGATTAAGACCAGCCCCATGGGCAGATTCGATTATGAAGAAATAGGGAAGGAAGTGATTGCCCTCATGAGAAAAACCACTATCATCATGGTGCTGTTGGTGGCTATAATAAGCTTTTTGGGAGGCGGTTGGTACCAGAGCATCAGTATGTCAGATCCGGATGGATCCAATACCCTGGTTGAACAAGCGGGAAATACCGCAGTGGCCGGTCCTTTGTCGCTTTACAACAATGTGGCCGATATCGTAGCCCAGGCTGGGACAGCGGTTGTTTATATTGAAGCAAGCGGCAATGCCGCTTTCCCGGATCAGTATTTCCGTTTTTATGGCTTCAATCTGCCCCAGCATACGCAGAAAGCCACTGGTACCGGATTCATTATCCAGGCCAATGGCTATATCCTTACCAACCAGCATGTGATCGAAGGAGCCAATCAAATAAACGTCAAGGTACAGAATCATGAATCCAGTTACCCGGCGAAGGTGGTGGGGGAGGACCGCAACCTGGACTTGGCGGTTTTGAAAATCGATGCCGATAACCTGCCTATCCTGGCTTTGGGGGATTCTGACTTGATGCGCTCAGGTGATCCGGTGATCGCTATCGGCAATCCTTTGGGACTCGACCACTCGGTGACCACCGGCGTGGTCTCGGCTAAAGGGCGGCCCATAGCGGTGGGAGACCGTAATTACACCAATCTCATTCAGACTGATGCGGCCATCAACTCAGGTAACAGCGGCGGCCCTTTGATCAACATGGCCGGACAGGCTATCGCCATCAACACTGCGGTAAGTACACAGGGGCAGGGAATAGGATTCGCCATACCCATTAATACTGCCAAAAAGAAGATGGATGAATTGATCAGCACCGGCAAGTATTATTATAGATAATGAATCTAAAATGATTTTGGAAACACTGCTTGAGCCAGGCATGGCAGTGATGATTGGGCGGCATGGAGGGATTGAAATATGACTCAAAATATCC
>JAKJCH010000187.1:2954-3238 GCA_022706565.1 Bacillota bacterium
GGCGGGATTTAATATTCTGGAAGCAGCCGATGGCCGGCAAGCTTTGCAGGTATTCAGGGACCAACCCCTGGACATGCTCATCCTGGATGTGATGATGCCCGGGTACGATGGGTGGACAGTGTGCCGGGAGGTTCGCAAGACGTCAGCCGTCCCTATTATCATGCTGACCGCCCGGGGAGAGGAATCCGACGAGTTGTTCGGTTTCGATCTGGGGGCCGACGAGTATATAGCCAAACCATTCAGCCTCAGGATACTGCTGGCCCGGGTGGAAGCCTTATTGCGGC
>JAKJCH010000188.1 GCA_022706565.1 Bacillota bacterium
GAAACCCTGACCACTTGGTTCAAAAATTGCCAATAGCAACTCAAATCCCTCTTTTTCCCCGCGATGTCAGAAACCCGGAGCCAACTTTTCTGGCCCCGGGTTTATTGGTTTATCGATAATGCGGCTGGTTTACTATTACCAGCACTCCACTCCTTTAGTGGGGACGGGCAGTTCCGCGCACCGTTCTGCCATGGGTCCGGTTATGCCTGTCATTAGTTGCATTAACCTTGACAGTATTGGCCACCAGCAGGTAATTACCGCCGTCATCGGGAGTAAAGATACAGACATAAGCCCCGCTTCCATCCACGGTTTTATCAGGCTCCAGCCAAGTCAGGGTCCCGCTGACCTCATTCCCGTCTTGATCCAGGAAAGTGCCGCTTAGTATGGAATCTGACAACGTCTGCCCATACCTTATCGGGGTAGCCGTTACGTTAACCGGAGTCGGTGCTTCTCCGGTTGCGCTCCCATAGGAAAGAGATACATTATCGACGAAATAATATACTTCATACATATCGTCCCACGTCCAGCTCTCTATCCGCAATGCGACCTCCTGGCCGGCGTAATCAGACAAGCTATACTGGCCGTTCTGCCAGCCAGAGGAATCGGCATAGAATAATGCTAACTCGTCTTCACCAATGTAAACAGTCATGCCATCAAACCCCGGGTCCGGATCAGAACCGGACACCATATAATCGAAATTTAAATACGGCGTACCCCATTCCGAGATGGATATGGCCTGACTGATGGCAGCTGCCCCATTGCCCGGGTACATTCCCTCAGCGCCGTCCCCAAGGTAGGCAGCATAAACACCGTCCGCCACGGTATCACTCTGTATCTGCGGGAACGAGCCTGTGATCTCAACCTGCCAGCCCTCGAAGTCGCCGGTTTCAAAATCGCCATTCACGATCTGGGGACCGGTTTCACCCCAAACGATATCGCTGGCATTAAACGAGCCATGTCCGGGTTTCCTGATGGACAAGGTATTGACTTCACCCGGCACGAAGGCGGGCACGTTTATGGCATTGGTGCCCTGCACGGTGGTGACACCCTCGAGGGTCACCCCGTTCCAAGTGATTTTGGCCCCTTCCAAGTTGCTGTGGAAGACCACAATGGACTCGCCCAGTATGTCGACGCCTTCGATATCCAGTGCCCGCTTGAAGTGATTGTTTACTATAAATAGCGGCTTGATCATTGTGTATTCCAGGGCGGCCTTCAGTGCCGTCGAGGCTTCGGCCCGGCTGATAAATTGATCCGGCCGGAAAGTGCCATCGGTATAACCCTTCATGATGCCGGCCTTGGATACTGCGCCGATTGCCCCCCGGCTCCAGGTACTGGCCAAATCCGCGTCAATGAATATGCCCGCCGCCGCTTCGTCTGCCACCAGACTCTTCAGATGCGCGAATATCACTGCCGCCTCTTCGTTGGTAACCGGATTTTCCGCACCAGCAATTTCTCCATTGCCGATGTCCCCGTCAGACCAGGCATTCACATACCAGGCCATTGCTTCTACCCCGGTGAGATCAACGGGAGCGGGGATCTCTGCGCCAAAAGCGCTCCTGATCATCGCCATGAATTCTGCTCTGCTTATGTTTTGGTCCGGCTTGAAGGTGCCATCCTCGTAGCCCGTCACATATCCCTTATCTATCATGGCTTGAATCGTCGCCTGGGCTTCATGACCGGACAAATCAGGGTAGATAGTCTGAGCCGCCGCGCTCATGGGCACCAACATCATGGTCAATACGAATACCATGGTAAACAATAATATCGATCTTTTTCTCATACTATGAAGTTTGATCATTTGGCTTCTCCCCCTCTGATGTCTTGATTTCACCATAATAAAACCTTCTGCTCCCGTATCCACCCCCTTAAAACAAAAACCGGCCATTATTGGCCGGTTACGCTACTAGCTCCCCTAAAGCTTTAAGCGTCCAAATTACAGCTTTAGGTTCAACGCTTCCAAACACGTTAAAATATGGTATTTATAATCATTATACATAATTACTCTGGAATTCTAATCAACAATTGTTAAAAGGGTCCTTATCGGTTACGAAAACCGTGTCACGGTGTCACGGGGACGGGGTTGTTGACAACATTTGATAGACTAGGGAAATGACCTTGGGAAAAGCCAAGGTTATATCTTGGGATCTTTTGGGGTGTTTTTCGGATTGGCCTCGGATAGTTATGTCGCTTCCATTTTCCCCCCAGCGAAGGCTCCATCAGCAAATAACTTGGGGCCTGTCCCCAAGTTATTGGAGGGGTGTATAATGTGGATGGTGAGGCAACAGCCTGGATTTCGAGTCGAAAGAGCCGGTATTAGGAATACTATAGGTGCAGAGAGTGGGCCGTTGTCCCCGGAATGTTAAGGAGGACACTTTAGATTGCGTTCCGAACCCAGCGAGCGGATTGATTTGCGCATTTTACATGTGTGGAGAATTAGCGGAATATTGAGAGCATTCCTCTTTGGGGCGGTTGGCTATGGCCTGGCAGCCTTGCTGGTCAGATCGCTTGGTTGGACGCCTTGGCTGGCCTGGCTGCCGATTGCGGCGGCCGTGGTCTACGGTGCGCTAGAGTTGACAATATTACCCCGGCTGCGCTGGGAACGCTGGCGTTTCCAAGTCAGCGGTGAGGAAGTTTACCTGCAAAGAGGCGTGTGGTTTATTAAACGAACCCTAATTCCCATAGCGCGTATCCAGCACGTGGATACCGCCCAGGGTATCTTGATGCGCCGTTATGGTTTGGCCGCCGTGGACATTTCCACCGCCGCCGGCACCCACCAGATCCCAGCCCTGGCTGAGGACGCTGCCGATGAACTCCGGGATCGTATCGCGGTCCTGGCCCGGGTATCCGACGATGTTGTCTGATCCCCGCCGCCTGCGCCCCCTGGGCATTCTTTTAAGCTCGCTCAAATTGTTAAAAGAATTCTTCTTGCCCCTGGTGGTTTATTTCATTGCTGCCATATCCCGGAGAGACTATTCGCCGGCCTGGCTGCTGGCCACCGCGACGGTGATCGTCCTGGTGCTGCTGGTATGGGGCGTGCTAGCCTGGTACCGGTTTAACTATCGGGTGGAAAACGGCGCCCTGGTGATCGAACACGGGGTGTTGGTGCATAAAAGAAGCGTGATTCCGCGCGAGCGCATCCAGTCCATCGATTTGAACCAGGGGCTTTGGCACCGTTTGTTCAATCTGGTGGCCGTACAGGTGGAAACAGCCGGCGGTTC
>JAKJCH010000189.1 GCA_022706565.1 Bacillota bacterium
TTTCTTGAGTTGAGCATAAATCAAGGAATGTTGTGAGGTTATCTTGGCGGTGGTGTGACCGGTAGTACCGCGCAGGATGCGGTCGGCCTCGATTATGGCGGTGCTCAGCCCTTCCTGACCCAACAGATAGGCGCTGGTAATGCCCACCATGCCTCCCCCGATGATAGCCACATCGACTTCAATGTCCTCGGTCAGGGTCGTGAACTCAGGCCGGGAGGTGGAATCCAACCAGTAGGGAATGTTCTGTTCGGTTTGTTTATGGTAGCTAATGTTAATCGCTCCTCTGCCTGCAAATATAATATTAGATTTAGTTTGAGTCAGAGGCGTCAAATGTATGAATAATTTTTAAGAAATCGGCGCCGATGGCAATGGAAAATGGTACATTAAAGGCAGGAAAGCCTTCTTTTGATTTAAGAAAGAATCGCCGTGAGGAGGCCAAACATGTTTACCATATATGATCCCCGCCAGCAGAGATGGCCAATCAAGGTCTGGCTGGAGCATATTGGCCAGCTCGAGGCTGAGTGCCTCCAACAGGCACTCAACTTGGCCAACCTGCCTTTCATCCACCAATGGGTGGCTTTGATGCCTGATACCCATTCCGGCTATGGCATGCCTATCGGCGGGGTGATCGCGGCGGAAGAGGTCATTATCCCCAACGCGGTGGGGGTCGATATCGGCTGTGGGATGATTTTCGTCCAAACAGATATTCCGGTTAAAGTATTGACCACCATCGATACCCCGGATGGCAAATTGGCCCAGGCCATGGTAAGCAGAATCCTCAGGAAGGTGCCCACCGGATTTGACCATCACCAGGCCAAACAACCCTGCCGCACGGTAGATGATTTTCGCCGCAGCCTTACCAAATCCGACCGAACCCGCCTGGCCCCGGAACTAATGAAAGAATTGGATCCTGCCTATTACCAGCTGGGCACTCTGGGCAGCGGCAACCATTTCATTGAATTGCAGGCCGATGACAGTGGATACCTGGGCATCATGGTCCATTCCGGCTCCCGTAATTTCGGTTACAAGATTTGTCATCACTTCAATCAGGCTGCTCGCAAGATCAATAAGGACATGAATGCCCCAGTCCCGCCTGAGTGGGATTTGGCCTATCTGCCACTGGACAGTCTTCCCGGGCAGGAGTATATCCGTTGGATGAAACTGGCCCTCGATTTTGCCTATGAGAACCGGGTACGGATGATGGAGACGGCAATCCGTGAAGTCTGCAGTCTGGCGGAAAAGTATGCTGGCCTCGAACAAATAAGGGTGTCCGAACCGATCAATTGTCATCACAATTATGCCGCTTTAGAGGATCATTACGGGAAAAAGGTCTGGGTCCATCGCAAGGGGGCCATCCGCGCCAGCGAGGGACAGATGGGGATCATACCGGGAGCCATGGGCACCTATTCCTATCTGGTGCGGGGCAAGGGCAATCCCGAGAGTTTCTGTTCCTGCTCCCACGGGGCAGGCCGGCGCATGAGCCGCAAGGCAGCCAAAAAGCAGTATAGTGTAAAGGCCACCATGGATGATCTCAAGGCCCTGGGAGTATACCTGGGGAAAGAAAAACACCATGATATCAGCGAGGAAACCCGTTTCGCCTACAAGGAGATAGATTTCGTCATCAAAAACGAACTGGATCTTATCGAGGTGACCAAAAGACTGCGAACCATTGCCGTAATAAAAGGCTGAGCGAGCTTATTTCCTTTCCTGCAAGGTTACCTTGATTACATCGCCGGGCTGTTTGCCTATTTTAGCGCGGATGTCTTTCCTGATGCCGATTATGTGACCGGGGGTTTTCATCCGCACCAGGCTGCCCTCATATGGCTCCCCATCGAAGGTGGCCAGGACCGGAACCCGGCCTTTGCCAAACTCGGCCTTGACGTCGAAAGGAATCTCCACGTAGGCGCCATCGATATCGGGAACCTTCTTGATCTCGGCTTCGAATTCGTATATTTTACCCATATCTTATCAGCGCTTCACCCTCAACGAATTGACCAGAGCAGCGGCGGCCTCGGCCCGGGTAATCACCTGCTGCGATTCAAATCTCACTCCATCAGCCCGAATTATTCCCAATCCCCAGCAGAGGGCGGCATAACCCCTGGTATCCTCGGCAATAGAGTCCGCATCACGATAAGGCAGCCGATAAATCTCCGGGATTTCCGCCAGGTATTCCAATCCCAGGGAACGAATCAGGACTTGGGCCATCAACGATCTCGGCACCGTGGTTTCGGGGGCCATTTCCTCTTTCAGCCATCCCCTGGCCAGCGCCTGTTTGATAACATCGGTGTCCGGCATGGTCCGGGTCATTTCCGAGCCCTGGTATATTCCCAGCATGGCTCGCGTCAAGTCGACCAGTTTGATGGCCTCGCCAGGATGGAACTGTTCACCGTACTCCGTCATCAAGCCGGCTTTACCCAGCAACTCGATCTCTTGGGCGGCAAAGTTGCCAGTGATATCATTGAATACCTGCCCAGTGGGAGTCGGTAATACCGGCCGGCCTTGATTGTCCAGTCGTGTACCGTCCAAGGCATCCAGCATCCGAAAACCAGGTTGGCCGTCAGGCACTTTGGGCAAGTACACCAATCGCATCTCAGTTTCTCCCTTGGCAGTGGAATAATAAGCGGAGTAGGTTAGAGTAAGAGGCGCTTCCTGCAGATAAATCTGGGCAGCCTTGTCCAGACCAATCACATCATCAGCGGGCGGCAGGGCCGAATAGTCCCAGGTCAGTACATAGGAAGTCACCCGGTTATGAACGCGATCGACAGTGATCTCGGCGCCATTGCCCGGAAACGGTATCCCCTCATGGATGCGGTTGAATCTAAAGCTCCAGGTAGGCCACTCCGAGACTGGCCTGGTATCAGCCGGTCCACCGGCAGCATCCGGATTCAATTGGAATTGTTCAAAACGGGCAGCCTGCACCCGGCGGAGGAAGTCTTCGGCCAGGCGGCGGGCTTCAGCCTGGCTGAGGCCAGTGGCAGCCAGATCACCCCTGGGCAGTCCGGCTGTGAAACTCAGCAGCTCACCGCTGCGGGCATTAACGCGGCCATACAGGTATAGGCTGGAGTCCCCGGTACCAGTTGGCGCTGACCAACTGAGACTCCAAATCCGGGTATCGGGATGGCTCCAATCCTTGTCCAGACTGGCGGAACGCAGGACCAGGTCCTTATCCATATCCGCCCATTGGAGGACGATATCGGCGGCTTTTTCCCGGG
>JAKJCH010000018.1 GCA_022706565.1 Bacillota bacterium
TCCATTCCCCACAAAGAAAGAAATCTCAACTCCGACTCGCTCCGATCTATAGAGGACCGCCTGATCGAGCTGATTACTGCTCCATAAATCACCCCCAACCGGTTACAGATGTTCCTGTTTGACACCTTCGGGCTCCAACTGGGCCTGGTCCTTTGGCCGGATGGCCAGGAACATGCTCGCCAGCACCATCCCGGAGCCGATAATTTCCTTGAGCGTGAGTGTTTCGCCCAGGATCAGGTATGCCAGAATAAGACAAAATACCGGTTCTGCAGTGCTGATGAGAGTGGCGCGGGTGGCACCGATCTGCTGGAGCCCTTTCAAAAAGAAGAGTACTGCCATCAGGGTATTGAAGCAGGCCATTGAGGTCGTTACCAGCAGTTGGCGCCAGGTAAGGTGGAATACGACGCCGGCCTCCTGAGGGTATACCGGACCAACAATGAATATTGCCACCAGAGCAATGGTAGCGGTTATAGACAACGGTTTACCGTTGGCAACTGTCTTTTGTCCTGCCAGACCGTAAAACGCGTAGCACAAGCAGGCCAGTAGGGCATAGACGATGCCGATCCCAGATGCCGGGGAGGAAGAGCCATTGTGCAATCCGGACAGCAAAAAGACGCCGGTCAAAGCCAGTGCCAAACCAGCCAACACCTGCGGAGCCAATGATTCCTTGTATATAACCGTGCCCATTATTGCCACCAGGGCTGGGTGGGCGAAGAAAATCACCGTAGCCAATCCGGCTGACAGGTACTCCAGGGCAAAAAAATATAACAGGCCGCCCGCCGTCAATAAGACCCCCTGGGCAATAACAAGAGGCGTGACAGTAAGCAGCGGTTCCCTCTTGATGCCAACCAACAATACTACCAAAAGCAGAAAAGAAAACAGATAACGGAGAAAGAGGGTGCTTTCCGGACTCAGGCCTTCCGCATAGGCCATTTTTACCAGCACGGGCAGGGTCGCATACATCAGAGCCGAGAATAAAATAAAGAGCGAGCCTTTTAGTTCTTTTGAGGGGGTCATATGTCTTTCACCTTTCAGGGCTAATCATTCACCATAGTATATAGCTAAAACCAGCTTTTGGGTAAGGATCAGGAGGGTAAAAAATGAGCAGGACATTGCTGCTGGAGCAAATTCGTGCTATATTGTATAATCTGCAGTATGCTTTGATAAGGATCCGCTTGAAGGAGTATGTTGCAGCGATCACCGGGACACGGCAGCCAGCTGGAACTAAAATCAACTGTTTTTTCCGGTGGGGTTCACATATAATCTTATTAACAAACGTAATATTAATTGTGGCAAAAGCTCGACTTTGGCATAAAGTCCGAGCTGAAGGATGCGGAGGTGACGTTTATGAAAAACAGATGGGGCAAAGGAGAACCAGTGAACCTGTCCGACCTTCTGAGGATTACGCCGGTTGCTGATGAGATAATGCATCTCAGCGAAGAGTTAGGTATGAGCCTGACCGATGTAATGTGGATAGTGTCCCAGATTATAGAGAATAACGATGAAATAGACAGGGAACACGATTCCGAGAATGTGCAGGGGTTATCTGAACAAGAATGGGATAATATAGATCTAGAGAGCGTTGAAGATGAGATCGACCGGTCCATGTATATGGTCAATGTAAAAATAAACGGTCCGGGCAGGTTCCCGGAGATCGGTTTTAAGGCAGGCGTCAATGATACCGAGGACATGAACTACTTTTTTGATATGATCCTGGAGATGATGGAGAAACTGGACTAGACAGGTTGGAGGCCCGGGACAATACCCGGGCCTTCTTTTATTATCTTCTATAAATGGTTGCAGATTTTGATGGAAAGTTAAGAATAAATAGGGATGGCGTCACGTCCTGGCAACGTCCTTATGGATACCGGTTTTAATGCCGGTTTTTTTGTTTTTTTGATAATGCAGTGAATAATCACCAAAACCACATCTAATTAATATATTAATTGTTAGAAATCAAGGGAAATCAATGCCTGCAACCCCTGGGAATATATGGACATTATTGAAGCTATAGGATTATAATAATATTCAAACTTGGAAAGCGCCAAACTATGAATATGGTTCTAAGGGTAAAGTAGGCGCATAGAATATATTCAGGGGTAAAAACAGACGAGGAAGGGGGGATCGATATGGATTATAAGCTGATCGATGAGATCCTGCGCGAAATCGGGCTGGAACGAATCGAAGACGAAGAGTCGGATCAACAACAAAAAGGAGCCATTTAAGGTGCCCCCTTTAATGGCTCCTTAATTCTTGCCTATTGGGAATTCATTTGCAGTAATTCGGAAACGGTTACGAATTCGTATCCCTGGTCTTTAAGATTCTTGATCACCAAAGGCAAGGCCTCAGTAGTCTGTTTACAGGTATCACTGGCGTGCATGAGGATAATAGCCCCTGGGTGCACCTTTTTACTTACTCTTTCGACTATGCTGTTGACCCCCGGATTCATCCAGTCCAGAGAGTCCACACTCCACTGGATTACTTCGTAGTTGATTTCATGTGCGGCCTCTATCACCTGGTCATTATAATCGCCGTTAGGGGTGCGGATGAGGTTAGCGTCAACCTCCGTTATTTCCTTGATATTACTATGGGCCTTCATGATTTCTTCCTTGATTTCTGCTTTGCTGAGGGTGCTGAGATTGATGTGCCGGTATCCGTGACTGCTTATTTCATGGCCGTCCTGCTTTATCCGTTGCGGCACCTCCGGATATTGCTTGACCCAGGGCCCGGACAAAAAGAAGGTGGACCTTATCTGATTCTGCTTGAGTATCTCGACAACCGGCATAGGGGTGTTATTACCCCAGCTTATGTCGAAGGTGAGCGCCACCACTTTTTTATCAGTTTTCACTTCGTAAATCGGCTTAAGCTTGTGATTGGCCTGCACGTACATCACTCCAGTGGTTAGGAGTACGACCGATATCAAGGCGACCAGTACAATTTTGGCGCGAGGGGTCAATGCATAGAATCCAAACATCTTGGGCATAGCGATAATCTACCTCCTCAGATTCTTCATTTTGATACCTATTGAGCTCAACCGCATTATTTCCGTTCGTCCAACTGTATTAGTTCGCTCATTGTTACAAACCGATAACCGTCCGCGATTAATTGGGTGAGCAGAAGATCCACTGCTCTGGCGGTTTCCAGGGAGTTATCAGCCCCATCATGCAAGATTATTATTTGCCCGGGCGCGATGTTGGAGACTACATGTTGGGCGATTGCTTCGCCCTTTTTCCCCACCCGCCAATCTTTGGGATCCTGCAGCCAGGTCCAATAAGCGACTGTCATTGGGTATTCGTTCACGTATTTCACCAATCTGTCAGATAGATAACCACCCGGAGGCCGGAATAGTGTAGGGGTTCGGCAGGTGGCCAAGGTGATTATGGCGTTGGTTCTTTCAATCTCGCTTTGAAATATGGCAATATCGTTCTTTTTGAATTGCAGGTAGTTGTGACTGTAACTATGATTGCCCAACTCGTGACCTTGGGCGGCCATTAGTTGCAGGAGTTGGGGTGATTTTTCGGCCCGATGGCCGACTACAAAAAAGGTGGCGTGAACATTATGCCGAGCCAGGCTGTCCAACACCGCCGGGGTTGTCTCAGGATCAGGACCGTCATCAAAGGTAAGCGCTGCCACCTTCTGACTGGTTTTAATCAAGGTGACGACCTTTTTTTCATTCTTCCACTGGTTCATATGGGGGTGATAAGCTAAATTGTAGGAGCCCAGGCCGAGCAGAAAAATCCCGGCAAATATCGCCCCCAGTGTTCGCTTTTTAAGGTTAATTATCATGGTTTACCCTATAATGACAGACAGTGCGGATTTTATCCGCAGAAATGGTATGCAGTCGCGCTTGGTCTCTTTTACAAATGTATTGATGTATTAGGATAAATATGCTCGCATCGGGAAAGAGAAGCGGCAACTGGATACTTTACTATTTGCAGAGACTGCATTATAATATTATTCATCGTCAAACGCTGAATCGGCTGCAATACGAAAATATTAGGGTCGTTAACTCAGAGGTAGAGTGCTTCCTTGACGCGGAAGAAGCCACAAGTTCGAATCTTGTACGACCCACCATAGAAACAAAGTAATACCGGGGTTTTGCGGCCCCGGTATTTTTACGGGCAAGTGCCGCAAGGGTAGGTGCCACAGAATTGGCCCCCGGATTGGCAATTTGGCTAAGGCAGGGAAATACCTCCAGTACGTCAAAATGTAATTGGGGAATCATTAATTTGAAGGAAGGGGGAAAAAGCCAACCTTACAGGCAGCTGGAATGGAGGACGAAGCGATAGACACCACCGAGAAAATGGATGACGCCAAGATAAGGGAAAACATAGAACATGCATTGTTAAGATTCGACAAAGCCCAGTTGATATTCAATGATATAGAGGCTGCATATCTTAAGATCCAGGACTTGGACCCCGAAGTATACCCCGAAGTAAAAGCCGAATATCAACGCATCGAAGCCCTATTGAACATGCTCTTTGATTTTTTATCAGCTGGGAAATCGGAACTGGATAAGATAATTGAGACTGTCGCCGAAGATAAAAAAGAGTGATGCAGGAGTGCGGGCAGGGCTAAAGAGAGAGAAGATTGCACAGCAAAAGACAAGCCGGGCTATATAGCCCGGTTTTGTTCGTTCTGCTGTTGGAGTATGCCTTAGTCGGATGTTCGAAGCTTGAATTGGCGCGGTATTATATGTGCTGAATTAGGACCGGCTGTTGATCCCCACATTACTTTACAAGGTTCCTGCTGGTCTTCATCTAAACCGCAGAAACAGGTTTTGGCAAGCGCGACTTGGGTTTGAGGTCCAATGGGAACGCCTTCATGGTCATACTGAATGGCATTCTTACTACGGGAAGGCTCGCTCCCGTCCTGAGTATAGTAGGCTTCGCAATCGGGCGGGAGATTGGTTATGAGAGCCCGGTTAAACGAGACGGCTTTGAATTTGGGGATTGGTATCGGCCTGATATTATATCTCGCCGCTACTACAGGTCCATATTCCCCAATGGATCTGTAATACTTGACCGCCTTGACAGTAGTTGAGGTTGTCAAGCAAAGATGTTCGTGATAATTGATCAGTTGCCTGGTCCGGCTCCTTCTGGGATCGCTGCCATCCAACGTATAGTAGCCGGCTGATGATACGATGGCGTGCAGGCACACTAGCTGAAATCCGCAATAGGTTCCCCCACCAGGGGTTAAGGTCAATGCGTTGGTTCCTGTTGATCCGTTGTCACAGTATCGCAGGGCAGCCTTTAAATCTAACATACTCCACCTCACTGATCATGCCGGAATTCCCGGTTGGTAACCAACCGAAGGATCAATACGCTTCTGAGTTTGATTCTAGCATGCCTCTTGTCTTTTCTAGACAATAAAAAAACACCGAAATTATGCCATTCTCCACGTTGGAATGGCATTATACGGCATGTTGTGATCAATCCAATGTTGAAGTGAAGAGCAAATTGAGGAAAAACCCGTGCAGGGAATGACAAGCATTTCTTAATCCCGGCGGAGGGCGGGGTTCTAGGTAAAAAAGGGCTGCAGTATAAAGAAGATATTAAGAATAAATATCACCGTATTCAATGTCAAGGCCACCAGCAGTGTGGATGTCTTGAATCGATGGCCGGAATTGTAAATGTCCAGAAAACCGAGGATGCACACTCCCGCTCCGATAAGCAACAATATGTAAGAGGTCTCAACCCAATTGCCGGTGAGCCATTCGATGAAAACGCTCAGAACCCCCGAATAGCCAAGCGGTACCAGGCTGTAGATAAGGAATAGAATCAAAGCCATTACCGGATATAAAAATATCATTCTAATCAACCTCCCGTAAACAGCATCGAATTAAGCGGGCTAGACGAGAAGATATTGGAATTCTCTTGCATTATTCGGCAAAGAGGGAGGTATGTCCTGCCTGGTTTCAGAAAAAAAGAATGCCGGGAACCATTCCCGGCATCAATCATTACCGGCCTGACTACTTAGACGAACTACGGGACGACTGGGCATTGGTTTCGCCCATAAACACCTCCACCGCTTCCTGTAACTGTGATTGGTGATGATAAGCACTTCTGGAGAAATCGTTGACCAGGTTGTTGAACTGCTGACGGGCCTGACGGTTCTGGTCCAGTTGGGTTCTGATGGCGTTTTCCATCTGATCTTGGACTACGGACAGGCTGTTCACGGTGAAGCGCCACATATCCATCATCTGGTTCATCGAATTTTCGATCATGCCCATGCTGTTGAAATTGCTGCCGTTCATTGTTGATCCTCCCTTAAAAATATACTCGGATTGGACACTTTCCGTTTATGTTTCCCCTTCGATGACAAAGCTATTCAATAGGGAAGAAAAAAATAGCAATTTGCGGTCTTGTGACTATTACATGGTCAGTTTGATTTGCCTGGGGGTCGCGTCTGGCTGCAAAAGCGGATATTACGCATATTCTGCAAATTTTGGATTGGAGCGGACTGAATAATGAAAAATAGCCCCACATATAATAATGTAAGCATCCAACAAGGAGGCCGTAAAATGGTTTATGAGCTGCAGATAATCACGGCTGCGGACAAGGAAGCCTTTGTTACGGACTTTTCCCGTAAGTTTTCCTGGCTGAGACAACGCGGCTGCAGCTTATCGGTAAGATCATGTTCGCTTCATGGAAGTGATTCAGTTCGTTTCGATATCCTGCTGCAAGGCAAGGTATGTTCTCCTCATTTCCGGGAAGAGGATTACATTTATATTTTTAGATATCAATTGGCCGAATTCCTGGCCGAACATATCATCAGCGACTGGGAATACCACTTGGCCTGGAAAGAAATAAACAAATCCAAACGCGGCATATTATCCAATGATAGACCGGTAATTATGGATAAGGCCACAAAATTCCTGAAGCATTGTCACACCAGTGAAAGTCTCAACTTATTAATGAATTACGGACGCAAGAACAAGATTTCCCACCGTTTATTCGATTATCTGTTTAATCACCGGCTTCTGGTCGTGGAGGGTTTTATAAGATTTTGTATGCCTGATTTCCTTACCGACATCAAATTTGCTGTAGATTTGGCCTGTGAGGAATTACGCAACGAAAAGGAGTACAATGAATTCGTCAAACTGCTGCGTTATTTCGTCGACACCCAGCCGCCCATGATGTTGGAAGTCAACATCATGACCGTCGAAGGCAACGGATTTGTATTGTGGGACGGAAACGGGATTCGCATCGAGGAAAAGCAAATCAAGTACTATATGGAGGACATTGCCCGCGGGGAGATAAGCCTGGATGACGTCCTGGTCAGCATCCTGATCACGGTTGCGCCCCGGCGAATTATTCTCCATAATACCGACCAGCAATCCGACAGCGATTCGGTCCAAATGATCAAGAATGTATTCGATTCCAGGATAACTGTTTGCGGGGGATGTGAGCGGTGCCAAGGGAATCAAAAGATTGATTATCCTAATCCTACGAGGAAGGTTTTGGTGCACACCCATACCTATCCTCATGACAAAGGGTTTTAATCCTTACTGACCTCATAAACATAGCTCACAGATCATCTTTCTCGGCATACGAGAGATGATCTGGTTTGTTTTTTCTGCACTTTTGTTTGGTGGTGGGGTGGGTTTTAGGGTCTGCCTTTTTAATTGCGGGAGATTAGTAAATCTGGTACTGTATTTAGATAGGAATTACGGACCATCTGCGTTGGCAGCTTCATATACTGTTAGTTGTTCTATTGGATATCATTCTTTGGAGGTGTAAATATGATTGACATTAGTTTTCCCGATGGACGGCACCGTGAGTACGCTGAAGGGACCACTCCGCTTCAGATTGCTGCGGATATCAGCGCCAAATTGGCCAAAAACACTGTAGCGGCCAGTTTCAATGATAAAATTACCGACCTGACTACTCCCTTGTATGAAGATGGCAAGTTGGAGTTCATTGATTTCGAAACCGACCGGGGTCGTTCCGTATATCGACATTCCTCTTCGCATATAATGGCCCAGGCGGTCAAAAGGCTGTGGCCGGAAACCAAGTTCGCCATCGGACCTGCTATCGACAAGGGATTCTATTATGATTTCGATACTGACCATACCTTCACGCCTGAGGATTTCGCCCTGATTGAGAAAGAGATGAACTCCATTATCAAGAGCGATTACCCCATCGTGCGGCGGGAACTCCCCAAAGAAGAAGCCTTGAACTTCTTTGCGGAGAGAGGTGAAGATTATAAGGTAGAACTGATTCGGGATTTGCCCGATGACGCCATAATCAGTGTTTATGAACAGGGAGAGTTTGTGGATCTTTGCGCGGGCCCCCATGTTCCCAGCACCGGCAGAGTTAAAGCAGTGAAGCTGATGAGCCTGGCCGGGGCGTACTGGCGGGGCGACGAGAACAACAAGATGCTGCAGCGCATATATGCCACTTCTTTCCCCAAACAGGCGCTGCTGGAAGATTATCTCCAAAAGCTGGAAGAGGCCCGCAAGCGCGACCACCGCAAGCTGGGCCGGGAATTGGGATTATTTGTTCTTCTGGATGAGGGTCCCGGTTTCCCGTTCTTCCTTCCCAAAGGAATGGCACTAAGAAACGAACTGGAGAGTTTCTGGCGTCAAGCCCATCAGAAGGCGGGCTATCAGGAGATTCGCACCCCTATTATACTGAATCAGGAACTATGGGAACGTTCAGGGCATTGGGACCATTACAAGGACAACATGTATTTTACCAAAATCGATGGCCAGGACTTCGCGGTCAAACCGATGAACTGCCCGGGGGCCATGCTGGTTTACAAACAGAGTCTCCACAGCTATCGGGAACTGCCCCTGCGCACCTGTGAGATGGGATTGGTACATCGACATGAAATGTCGGGGGTTTTGCACGGCCTGATGAGGGTGCGCGCTTTTACCCAGGATGACGCCCATATCTTTATGCTGCCGGAACAGGTCATCGACGAGATAAAAGGAGTAATGGCCCTGGTCGACCTGTTTTACAAGCAGTTCGGTTTTTCCTATCATGTCGAGTTGTCGACCCAACCGGAGAAATCCATGGGCACCAAAGAGGCTTGGGACATTGCCACCGACGCCCTCAAAACAGCGTTGGCGGAAAACAATATGGAATACAAGATCAACGAAGGCGATGGCGCCTTCTATGGTCCCAAGATCGATTTCCACTTACGGGATTCTTTGGACCGCACCTGGCAGTGCGGAACCATTCAGTTGGACTTCCAGATGCCGGAAAAATTCGATTTGTCCTATATTGGAGAGGATGGCGAAAAGCATCGTCCGGTTATGATTCACCGGGTTATCTATGGCAGTATGGAAAGGTTTATCGGAATCCTGACCGAGCACTTCGGCGGAGCATTTCCCGCCTGGCTGGCCCCAGTGCAGGTGCGGGTGCTGGCCATTACCGAGAGACAGCATGAATATGCGGCTCAGGTGGTGGAAAGGTTGAAAGCCGAAGGGATAAGATGCGAATCCGACCTGCGCAGCGAGAAGATCGGCTACAAAATCCGGGAAGGGCAGCTGCAAAAGATTCCTTATTTGCTGATCCTGGGTGAGAAAGAAGCCCAAGCCGGTGCGGTCGCGGTGCGTCACCGCAAGGACGGCGATCTGGGCCAGCAGGGGCTGGAGGATTTTGTGACCATGCTGAATGCGGAAATCAGGGACAAAGTTATCAGATAGAAGTTGCATATCCGTTTGGGATATGTTAGTCTTTTGGTTGGAATTGTTAAGCAGGAGCCTGGCTTCCTCACCTTACAACCCCCGGTTAGTAAGGTTATGACGACAGATAAGGGTATGCTTGTATCAACATACAAGTTTAGAGTAATCTGTTAGTACATGTAGAAGCGGGCGAAACGGCCCGCTTTTTATATTTGCAGGAGGTGAATCGATTATCAGCAAAGATTGGAGAATCAATGAGGATATCCGGGTTAGAGAGGTTAGACTGGTCAGTGAAGATGGGGAACAGCTCGGGATAGTTCCAATCCGTGAAGCCTTGGCCATAGCCGAGGAAAAAGGCGTTGACCTGGTGGAGGTAGCCCCTTCTGCCAAGCCGCCGGTATGCCGTTTGATGGATTATGGCAAGTTCAAATTTGAACAGAGCAAGCGTGACAAGGAATCGCGGAAGAAGCAGAAGATTATCTCCATTAAGGAAGTCAAGATGAGGCCCAACATCGAAGAACACGATTTTCAGGTCAAGGCCAAAAATGCCAGAAAGTTCTTGACAGCAGGGGATAAGCTCAAATTCACTATCATGTTCAGGGGCCGACAGGTTACCCACCCGGAACTGGGGGAAAAACTGTGTATCAAGCTGGCCCAGGAGTTGTCCGATATTTCAACGATAGAAAAGATGCCCAAGCTTGAGGGCCGTAACATGGTTATGATACTGGTGCCCAAGCTTGATGCCGATAAAATCGAGAAAGACAAGAGAGATAAAAAGGAGGACTAACCATGCCCAAAATGAAGAGTCATCGCGGCGCTGCCAAGCGATTCAAGAAAACCGGCAGCGGACTGATTAAAAGATCCAAAGCCTATGCCAGCCACCTGTTGTCCGGCAAGAGTCCCAAAAGGAAGCGGAAGCTGCGTAAGGCTGGTCTGGTCAGCGATGTAGAACAGAAAAACATTTCCAAACTGATTCCATATTAATTCATAGAGGGAGGACTATCAGATGCCGAGGATTAAGCGCGGAGTTACTTCGCACAGAAGACATAAGAAGATATTGAAGCTGGCCAAAGGATATATTGGCAGCAAGTCCAAGCTGTTTCGGGTAGCCAACGAGCAGGTTATGAAGTCGGGAGCGTATGCTTATGCCCACCGCAAGCTGAAAAAGAGAGAGTTCCGGCAGTTATGGATCGCCCGCATCAATGCCGCCGCCCGCGAGAATGGGACTACTTACAGCCGCATGATACACGGTTTGAAGGTAGCTGGGGTGAACGTGAACCGCAAGATGCTGGCGGAGTTGGCTATCAGCGATCCCCAAGGTTTCACCCAGCTGGCTGAGGTAGCCAAGAAATCTGTCTAACCATCGAATCTTAATAAACCGAGCTAGTAAAGAAGTATGGTCAAAAGCCATACTTCATTTGTCAGAAGGTGTAGAATGCAATTCATCAGCTCTCCGGATAATAAATTTATAAAGCTGGCTTCCAGCTTGAAGATCCGGAAATATCGAGAGGCTGCCGGCTTGTTCCTGGTCGAGGGGTGGCGTTCTGTCAATGAAACCCTGACCCGCCGGGAGTTGATAGAAGCGATACTGGCTGCGGCAGATATCCGCGAAGAACTCGATAGCAACCGGCTGCCCGATGAAAAGATCATGATCGTGGAGCCGAAACTGATGAAACAGGTTTGCAGTACTGATAATCCCCAGGGTATCGCGGCGATCGTTCGCAAACCACAGTGGGCATGGGGTCAGGTTAGCGCCAGCGGTGGTTTGTTGGTTTACCTGGATCGCATATCCGACCCCGGCAACCTGGGCAGCATTCTTAGAAGCTGCTGGGCTTTTGGCGTGCAAGCGGTATTGATGTCGCCAGGCTGCGTTGATCTATACAACCCCAAGGTGGTGCGTTCCACCATGGGAGCCATTCTTAACCTGCCCGTCTTTTCAGATGTCGGCCCGGCGGAACTGGTTGTATTAAAGGAGGCTGGGTTTGCCCTTGTCTCTACAGATGTTGGAGGCGGGCAAAGATACTATGATCTGGATTTTAGGATCCCTACCATCATCATCCTGGGCAGTGAGGCTCATGGGGTCAGCAGGGAACTGAAGGATATAAGCGCTATAAAAATAAATATACCAATCACGCCGGGGGTTGAATCTTTGAATGTGGCCGCGGCCTGTGCTATAATTGTTGCTGAAGCACGCAGACAGCGTCAGGTAAGTGCCGAGCACTAGGAAACACTTGTCGTGACATCCAGGTCCATGGTAAATTATTCGGAGGATTCTCTGCATATGCACGATCAAGCTGAACTTCTATGGTATCTATTCGAAACTTCCGGCTGCATCATTTATTATCTTTTATATAAAAAGTTACTCAGTAATTGAATAAAGCAGTGATGATCAGGACTAGTAGCCTGTTGTCTGACTTACAGGGAGGCCGTACCACGGATTGCGAGTGCGGCTAAGAAAAGGGCAGGTGAATTCACCTGGGAGCAGTGGACTGAAATAGCAGTAGGTCTGACCGGCGGCCGCCGTTAACGGCATGGAGTGAACCGGATCGATCCGGTTAAATAGGGTGGTACCACGGAAAGCTTTCGTCCCTTGGGATGGAGGCATTTTTATTTTCTGGTTCAGCCAGAGCCATATCGTAGGAATTCAAACCATGGTGTTGTCTAAACTGCATTTGAACAGGGGGTAGACGCATGATCGATACTTTGACCAGAATCAAAGAGGGGGCCGAGCAGAATATTAACCGAGCGGAGGATTTCGAAACCTTAAACGAGGTGCGGGTAAAAATCCTGGGACGCAAGGGTGAGATTACCCAGGTCTTGAGGGGTCTTAAGGATTTGGACCCAAGTCAGAAAGTGGAAGTGGGGCGGCTGGCCAATGAGGTCAAGGATGGCCTGGAGAAGCTAATCGAAGCCAAGACCCAGCAATTGAAAGCCCGGCAACTGGAGATGGCGCTCCACAGCGAGCGTTTGGATATCACTTTGCCGGGTCGGCCTGTACAAGCCGGGGCCCAGCACCCTATCAGCCGGGTTGCCGATCAGATAAAGGCGATATTTACCGGGATGGGATTTACAGTAGCGGAAGGTCCCGAGGTGGAGCTGGACTACTATAATTTCGAAGCCCTCAACGTTCCCCGTGATCATCCGGCCCGGGACATGCAGGATACCTTCTATATAACCGAGGATATGCTGCTGCGTACCCATACATCTCCTGTACAGGTGCGTACAATGGAGAAAATGGCGCCCCAGTTACCGGTAAAGATAATCGTTCCCGGTCGGGTATACCGCAAGGACGACGATGCCACGCATTCTCCCATGTTTCACCAGATAGAGGGGCTGTTAATCGATGAACGAATTACTTTTGCCAATCTCAAGGCCATGTTGATGCTCTTTGCCCAGCAAATATTCGACGCCGGGGTAAAGGTGCGTTACCGGCCCAGCTTCTTCCCGTTTACCGAGCCCAGTGCGGAGATGGACATCTCCTGCGTTAATTGTGGGGGCCAGGGGTGCCGGGTATGTAAACAAACCGGTTGGTTGGAGATCCTGGGAGCGGGCATGGTCCATCCGCGGGTGCTGGAATATGGCGGCTACGATCCAGAGAAACATACCGGATTCGCATTCGGTATGGGTATAGAGCGGATTGCCATGCTCAAGTACCAGATCAACGATATGCGTTTGCTGTTCGACAATGACAAGCGTTTCTTACAACAATTTTAGGGGGTGGCCGCATGCATGCATCTATTAATTGGCTAAAAGACTATATAGATTTCTCCTGGACGGCGGAGGAATTGGCCCACCGCCTGACAATGGCCGGGATTGCCATCGAAGGGGTGGAGCAGGTTGGGGATGATACAGTATTGGCATTGGACCTCACCCCCAACCGGGGCGACTGCCTGGGGATAATCAATCTAGCCCGGGAGGTGGCAGCCTTAAATGGCCAGGATTTGTCGCTGCCGGAGATCGCCATCAAGGAGACCAGGGAATCGATCGATGACTATATAAAGGTGGAAATCGCCGCCCCCGACCTCTGCCCCCGTTACACGGCTCGTTTGGTTAAGAATGTCAAAATCAAGCCATCCCCGCCGTGGATGCAGGCCCGACTTCAAAGCTGTGGGGTTCGCCCTATTAATAATGTGGTCGATGTCACCAATTACGTTATGTTGGAATGCAACCAACCCCTGCACGCATTTGACTACGACTTGCTGAGCGATGCCAAAACCATCATTGTCCGGCGGGCTCAGGCCGGGGAGTCAATCACCACCCTGGATGGAGTTGACCGGGAACTCAACCAGGAAGCCCTGCTGATAACCGATAACGGTCGGCCGGTGGCCCTGGCCGGTATAATGGGCGGGCAGAATACGGAGATCGGCGACCAGACGGTCAATGTCTTGCTGGAATCGGCCTATTTTGAAAACATCGGGATTCGCAAGACCTCGCGGCTGGTGGGTTTGCGCAGTGATTCCTCCATCCGTTTTGAAAAAGGCACCGACGTAAACGGGGTGATCATCGCGGTCAACCGGGCTGCCAGCCTGTTACAGGAATTGGCCGATGCGGAAGTGGTGGCGGGGGTGGCGGATTGTTATCCGCAGCCGGTGGCCGAAAAGCAAGTGCTGCTGAGACCGGCCCGGGTGAACTACCTGCTGGGAACCGAATTAAGCAGCGAACAGGTGAAGGGCTATATATCCAGTCTACGATTTTCTTATATGAACCAAGGCGATGATTTGTTGGTGAGGGTGCCATCCTATCGTCCCGACATTAACCAGGAGGTGGACCTCATAGAAGAAGTGGCCCGCCTGCATGGTTATGAAAACATACCCGCGCAACTCCCCTGCGGCATCGCCACCCAGGGCAGGCTGACCGAATTGCAAAAGTTTCGTGATCGCCTCAGAAATATCATGTCAGCTTCGTTTTACGAAGCAATTACCTACAGCTTTGTGAGCGCCCGGCATTTCGATGCCTTGCGGTTGTCGCCCGATAGTCCGCTGCGGCAGGTGGTGGCGCTGTCCAATCCCTTGTCCGAGGAACAGAGTATCATGCGCACCTTGATACTGCCCGGACTGCTAGAGACGGTCAGCCGCAACCTGGCCCGAAAAAACAGCAATTTGTCCTTCTTTGAGATGGGCTCTGTCTATTATCCGTGCCCGCCCGGCCAGCCACAAGAGGTGCTGAAGGTGGCGGCAGTGGTAGCCGGAAGAACCGAGCCAGGTTGGCTGAAGTCCGATTTCGAGATGGACTTCTATTACCTGAAAGGGATCGTGGAGAATCTGTTCAACAGCTTGGGAATCCAGGGTGTGGAGTGGAAAGAATGCCAGGACCCCAGTTACCACCCGGGCCGTTCCGCCTGGTTGACCAGCGGAGATGCTGTAATCGGGGTACTGGGGGAGATTCACCCGGTGGTGCGGCAGAATTATGATATCAAGCCGCGAGTATGTGCGATGGAGCTCGATGTCATTCGGATGTTTGAACTCTCCAGTCTTAAGGTTATGAAGGAGAGTATCCCCCGTTACCCGGCGGTGGAAAGGGACTTGGCTATCGTGGTCCGGGAAGACTTGCCGGCAGCGGAGGCTGAAAACCTCATCCGGCAGCGGGGCGGCGAACTATTGAGGAGTGTCGCCATCTTCGATGTATATACCGGTGAACAGGTGGCTGCCGGCAGCAAGAGCCTGGCTTACAAGATGACTTTCCAATCAGCCCACCGAACCCTAACCGAAGCCGAGGTAAATGGTTTGATGGAAGACATCAGATCAGCCCTCTGTTCTGAATTGCAGGCGTCAGTCCGGTAACTGCCCCACAACGTTCACCGTTGGCTATTTATCTCGGGTTATCTGGCTGGATACAAATTTGAAGTGATTTAATTGAATGCATAATTGAACCTCCTGGGCAAATATAAATGCTCAAAAGGAGGTTTTTTTTTGGTAATAAATATCCGTGTCCACAGGATGATGATCGTTGCCACCGGAGCAACTTTCGTAATCCTGGTTGCCATCTTATTAACATTTGTGTTTTTATCCAAGGATAATGACGGTGCGATTCCGGAACCGGCGCCGCATGATGCCATGCACGGTGAGTTTCTGCCCTGGAACGAAGTCGACAAGTTGTTTCCTAAAGGAAGTACTGCAATGGTCGTGGATGTTGACAGCGGAATCAGCTTTCAGGTCCAGCGCCGGGGCGGCACCAGCCATGTGGACGCCCAACCCTTGACCGCTGCGGATACAGCTGCTATGAAGCAAGCCTATAATGGTCATTGGTCCTGGCGAAGAAGGGCGGTCATCGTGATATTGCCAAACGAAAGAAATATTGCCGCGTCCATGGCTGGGATGCCCCATGGGCAAGGGGCCATACCCAACAATGATTTCGATGGCCATTTCTGCATCCATTTCCGGGATTCAAAGACCCATGGCAGCCATAAAGTGGACCCGGCTCACCAGATGATGGTCTGGAAAGCGTCCGGCACGATAGATGAGCATATCCAGGCTCTCGACCGGGAGGGGGTGATAGCCTTGTTGTTTACCGCCCTTGATCAGCGGGAATACTCTATCGCCAGCCGGCTGATTCATCCCGACGTTGATTCCAGTCCGTTGTTGTTGGAGCTGCAGCGGATCGAGCGGATAAAAATAGACAACCTGAAAGCGCTGGACGAAAACAAGTTTACCGTCGATGTGAGGATTATTTTCGTCGACTCCACCCAAGAAGTGCGGCAAAAGACGTTGGTGGCTATTAATGGAGAAGGGCCGCCCTGGAAGATAGACGCCAGTAGTTTGGTCCCGCTGTTGGAACCGGAAACGGCGACCGTGATCAACCCGGTAGATGGTTGGTATAGCCAGGAGGATTGGGAGCAGTAGCGGCAGGAGTTAGGGCGTCAGGATTTAATTACCCTCATCGGCAGGACTCCAAATCGTATATAATATTATTATCATCGGAGAGGAGTATTTAACATGACAGCTGGCGCACCTAACGATTTATTGAATATAGTTGTAAAAAATGTGGGCACCTTTCAAGTAGCCCGTGGTTCGACTGTGGGCGAATTGTGTGCTTCCCTCCAGGAGGGTAGGGCTTATCCGATTGTAGCTGTCATAATCAAGAATACCTTGCGGGACCTGCATTATATTTTCAGATACGACTGCAATGTAGAGCTGGTCGACACCACCTGCCCGGCGGGTTTGAGGATATACCGGCGCAGCGCTACAATGGTTTTG
>JAKJCH010000190.1 GCA_022706565.1 Bacillota bacterium
AGTCCCTGCCGTTCTCACGGCTGGCCGACCGCATCTATGCCGCCAGCCGGGGCGGAAAAAAGAAGGACGAGGGCAGCCTACTGGGCAACATCGGTCTTGAAACCTTCCTGGGCGGCGACTAATCTTCGTGTGATACACCAGAACTTAAGGAGGAATAATTTTGATCTGTGCTATTTGCCAAAAGAAGGAAGTCTATGTGAAGTGCCAGGGATGTGGTATCCCATTGTGCGAGGATTGCTTCAAATTTGACCTGTTCGGCCATGGATGTGGGTGCGTTGTGCCCCTCTATTTGTGTCCTACATGTATAAACGACCCGACAGAGAACCCTTACACAACTGGAGATATGTAGAGGCACGAGGCAAGGAGACGGTTCTTTTGCCTCAGTTTCCGACCAAATAAAGATATCCCGGGGCTTTTTCAACCCCGGGTTTCTTTGTGCCTATTAGCCAGCCATTTCCAAGATACGACTCTGGATGTGACTCGCTCAAGTTATTCGTCGACCATGGGGAAGTAGACCATGAAGGTGGTGCCGTTGGGACCGGTCTGGAAGTCCATCCGCGCATTATGCCGCGCGGCGATACTGTAGCAAACCGCCAGCCCCAAGCCGGTCCCTCTATCCTTGGTGGTCAGAAACGGGGTTCCCAGTTTTTCGATAATGGTCGGATCCAAGCCGGAGCCCTGGTCCCCTACATAAAGGACGATCTCATTACCGATTTGGCAGGTGCCGAGGGTCAGCGTCCCGCCTTCCGTCATGGCTTCGATACCATTGTTGGCCAGGTTCAATATCATCTGTCTGATTTCCTTCTCATCGATCACCGGCATGGGCGGCTTGCCCAGTTCCAACAGCACATTTATCCCTTTATAAATCGCATTGGCCTCGATAATCGGGGAAATGGCCTTCACCACCTGGTCCAGGTACTGTGGCCGCAGGTTAACGATCTTGTTGCTGGCCATGCTGAGCAGTTGAATGAAGCCCCGCACCGCCGTCATGGGATTGCGTATCTCGTGACCTATGCTGGCCGCCATCTGGCCGATCAGGTTCAGACGATCCAGCCGGGCGATATCCTTTTCCATCTGCATCTTCTCCGTGATGTCGAGGAATAGTATCACCAAGCAATCTTCCCCGTTGACCTCGATCCGTTCCATCGACAACTGCACCAGTCGCTCCTCGCTATCCTTGGTTAAAATAGTGCCTATCACGTCCTTGATGACTTTCCCAGCCAGAAGGTCCTGCACCAGCTTCTCCCGGATTTCAAAACTCGGCCAGATGTTTGTTTCCTGCACGGTTTTCCCTATCAACTCTTCGCGCTGATAGCCCGTCGATTCTAGGAAAGCGTCATTAACGTCCAGGAATACGCCGTCCTTCAGAGTGGAAATAACCAGGGGTGTGGGACTGGAACGAAAAGCCTTGCTGAACCGCTCCTCCGCCAGTCGCAGCCCCTCCTCAGCTGCCTTGCGGTCGGAAATATCGCGGATCGACTGCACCGCACCATATAAGTTGCCCTTCCGGTCATAAAGCTTGGAGGCATAACCCCAAAGGTATGCCCCCTTGCCTCCATACGTCTTCGGCACGTATACCTCCCCGGACAGAGTCCCCTCCTCCCGACCGCTAAAATCGTATTTATCCATTAGTTCCTGTTCTCTTTCCTCGTTTAGGGCGATGTCAATGAGGATTGGCCGCCGCTCGCCATAAAACGGGATGGCGTATTCATAGTTGCCCTTGCCGATCATCTCGCTCTTGGGCACACCGGTCATATCCTCTATGGCCTTGTTCCAGAAGACCACCTCTCCCTGCAGGTTAATGACCAGCATGGCATCTGGCAGCAATTCGATGATTTGCTCCAGGCGCTGCTGCGCCTCGATCATCTCGTGCAATAAACCGCCGTTTTGGCTATGCGGCTGGCCAGCGGATGGTAAAAGCCTCTTCAGTTCGTTGTTAAAAGCGGTCACGTATGGATTCTTTTCATTCATCTTCATTTAACATGTCACCTCATTTAGGCTTGGGCAATAACTTGGGGCCTGTCCCCAAGTTATTGTAGTTTCGGAGTGCCTCAAAAGCCCATCCAGACAGCGTTTGAAGGTGTTTTTTTCGATAATAACTTGGGGCCTGTCCCCAAGTTATTATAGGGCGTTAAAGGAATTCCTGGCGCATATCTTCGAATTCTTTGGCATATCGGTTCAGGCGCTCAGCATTGACGGTTGAATTCAACAATGGCTTCCGCCGGCCCACCACCATGCAGTCTTTGCCGTCGATTTCCGTGCCCAGCCTGATGTAAGGTGCGAAGCTGTCACAGCGGGTATTTTGCAGCCGTACTGACAGCATAGCATATTCACGAGTCGGGAACACATTGGGCAATTCCAGCTCATCCAAATGAGTCAGGGACGCCAAAGGAAGCAGCCCATCTTCGACCGCTCTTATATTAGATAAACAGAGTTTGCGCAGGCGGATCAGATTGCTTAATGGCGCCAGTGACTGCACTCTCATCCACTTCTCTGCTCCCCCGCCCAACTCCAGCGCTTCAACCGAGGTCGCCTCCCTCAAATCCCCAAGTGTATTGAGCCCGGGGAAATTAGAAATGGATAGTTCCCTTAGGTCGTAGTTCCTGCTTAGGTCCCAGAGCCGTTTGGCCCGGGTGTTACAATCCAAAACCAGGGTCTTGACGTTATGCAGCAGTTCCAGGGCAGACAAATCAGCTACCTTCATGCTCTTGAAACAAATGGATTCAAACGCCGTATTGTAGCGATTCACCAAATAGTCAAACTCGGACTGCTGTATGCTTAGGATGTAGAGGTGTCGGACTCCATCGACATGGGCTAAATTACGAACACTCTGCCGGTCTCCGCTTATGGTCAGGCGGGTGCCAGCTCGTTGGTTTAACACTGGTTGATTTCTTAACAAATCTGCAAACACAATTCCAAATCCTTATCCATATAATAACACGTCGTGCCAAGGGGAAGGATATCGTTGCACCCCTTATTGGGGTTTTGCCGCTTCCCTTCCCCCAAAACAATAGAGGAAATCACTTGGAGACAGCCCCCAGCCCCAAGTTATTTCCCCCATACCACTTTGTCGATGATTTTGGCGTAGCTTTGGATAATCTTGACCACCTTGACGGAGACGTTGGCGTCTAGATAATCAGGCGGCAGGGCTACCGGTTCCTGGTTGCCGCGCATGGCCACGGCC
>JAKJCH010000191.1 GCA_022706565.1 Bacillota bacterium
TGTAGACCGGCGGATGCGGATGATCGAACAGCGCAACTACAGTCTTTCAGTTACCAAAGTTGCGGTCCTGACGGCTCTGAACCTGGCAGATGAGCTGAACAAACTCCAGGAAGACTATGATGATCTGGTCAAAGCGCTGGAAGAGGAAAAGAGAAACAGGACGGTATAATAGATGACCAATCGGGAAATCGCCAGGACGCTTGACCACATTGCCGATATTCTCGAGTTCCAGGAAGAAAACCCCTTCAAGATAAAGGCCTATCGACAGGCGGCCAATTCCATCTACCATCTGGATGAGGATATCCAATATCTCTACGAGAAGGACCGGTTAGGCGAGATCCCTGGGGTTGGCAAAGCGATCAAGAGCAAAATTGAAGAGCTGATTGAAAAGGGTAGTCTGGAATACTATGAGCGGCTCCTAACCGAAGTGCCTCCGGGGCTGCTGGACATGCTCGCTATCCCTGGGGTGGGGCATAAGACTATCAAGATGCTGTATGAGCAACTGGGTGTAACCACCCGCGATGAACTGCTGCAAGCCGCGAAGGAAAGACGCATCCGGTTGTTGCCGGGCATGGGCAGCAAGACCGAGTTCAGTATCATTAAAGGCATCGAGATGCTGGAACAATACAGCCAGAAAAACACCTTGGGTTTTGTCCTGCCGATGGGGCAAAAGATGCTCTCCTTTATAAAAGGACTGGACCAGGTATCGGAAGCCTCTCTAGCTGGCAGTATCAGGCGGGGTCGGCCGCTGGTTACCGATATAGATATTGTTGTGGCCACTGATGATGAAGCCGCCGTCCGCAGCAAGCTGGCCAATTACCGGGAGATAAAACAGGTTACCGAATCCCAACCAGGACACATACAAGGCTTCCTGCAATTCAATATACCTTTTGAGGTAATTTTGCATACTCCCGGGGAATACTGCCCGGGATTATTTTTGGCTACCGGTTCCAAACAACACCTGGCCCGTTTGTTTCCCAGTGGACCACCTCGGTTGGAGGGATGGAATTCGGAAACGGATATATATGCCAGCCTGGGACTCGATTATATTCCACCCGAACTGAGAGAGGATCAAGGGGAGGTGGAGGCGGCGGCCGCGGGCCATCTTCCGACTCTCATTCAACGGCAGGATTTACAGGGAGACCTGCACTGTCATTCCGGTTGGAGTGATGGTGCCAGCAAGTTGGCGGAGCTGGGCGAGATGGCCCGGGACATGCAATACTCCTATCTAGCCATCACCGATCATTCCCGATCGCTGGCTATCAGCGGGGGATTGAACGAGGAACGATTGGCGGCCCAGGGGGAAGAGATAGACCGGCTTAACCAGACTTGGGACGATTTTATGTTTCTCAAAGGAACCGAGGTGGATATCCTCCGGGACGGGAGTCTGGATTACGATGCGGAACTCCTGGAGCAGTTGGATGTTGTAGTAGCCTCTGTCCACACCAATTTCCATCTTGACCGGAAAAAACAGACCGAGCGTATAATCCAGGCTATCAAAGACGAAAATGTAGACATTATCGGCCACCTGACCGGCAGGCTGCTGAACCGCCGCCCCGCCTATGAATTGGACCTGGAGGAAATCCTGGCGGCTGCCGCCCGTTCCAAAATCATCCTGGAGATAAATTCCCACCCCGATCGACTGGATATCGATGCCGAACTAGCCCGCCAAGCTCGGGATATGGGGATCAAGATTGCGGTTAACAGCGATGCCCATCACAAAAATGACCTCCGACTGGTTCACTACGGAATCATTAATGCCCGGAGAGGTTGGCTGCGTAAGGAGGATGTGATCAATACCGAGAGCCGGGAGGCCATAATGGCTTACTTAAAGAATAATGAATAAGGCCACAGCGGCATAATAAGCTAGGAAGCTATTCAAGGAGGAACGCCCGATGTTGGAGTTTGCTTTAAGAGTGGCGGGGATGTATTTTCTGGCTCTTATTATGATACGCTTGCTGGGCAAACGGGCTCTGGGTGAACTGGGGCCTTTTGATTTTGTAATCATGACCGGGGTGGGGGATGTAGTCATATCCGTCGCCCTCGACCGCAGCATCCCCTATTATGAAGGTATCGT
Organism: Bacillota bacterium; assembly: GCA_022706565.1. Taxonomy (GTDB): domain Bacteria; phylum Bacillota; class Syntrophomonadia; order Syntrophomonadales; family Syntrophomonadaceae; genus PHAA01. The sequence goes on from JAKJCH010000191.1 coordinate 2,078, forward strand.
GGTTTTAGCAACCCTGGCGGTATTGGAATATACCATGGGATATGTGGGCCTGAAAAGCGGCCGCCTTTCCAACCTGATCACCGGAGTTCCGGTGGTCCTCATTGAAGACGGCAAAATAATCAGAAAGAACCTGGCCCGGGAAAAATTCAACATCGATGACCTCATGCAGGAACTCCGCCGTCAGGGGGTTCGAAACATCAAGGACGTGGAGAAGGGAATCCTGGAGTCCTGCGGAGGTTTCAGCGTTGTCCTTAAACCTGAAAAAGAGGCAGTTTCCAAAGAGGATCTGGGTATCAAAATACCCGCTGGCGACCATCTAATCACCACCGAGCAGCTGTCCCGGGCGGAAATATTTGCCCGCTTGGACCAACCCGAAACCAACAACCCGGAACCCAACTTGACTGATCGGATCAGGAATATTGAGCAACAATTACAGCATATCAGCGCCCTGCTCGAGAATTGCTCCGACCCCAATAACTCCAGCCACTAACCATGTGTTATAATTGTATTCGTTTTTTAGTCTATTGTAGATTGCCAATAGGGAGAGATGACCGATACCGATGGAATTATTAGCCCCAGCCGGCAGCTGGGAGGCTTTGCTGGCAGCAGTAAACAATGGCGCCGATGCGGTTTACCTGGGCGGTCCCAGATTCAGCGCCCGTCAAGGAGCCCCCAATTTCGACCGACCCCGGATGGAGCAAGCGGTTCGCTACGCACACGGCCATGGGTGCAAGGTTTATGTTACGGTCAATACTCTGATCGGTAATCAGGAATTCTCAGCGGGGTTGGATTACTTGTTCGAACTTGCCAGTCTGGGCGCCGATGCAGTCATTGTCCAGGATATGGGATTGCTCCACGCGGCTCGCTCCCTTCTGCCCAGCCTGCCCATCCATGCCAGCACCCAGATGACCATCCATAACAGCGCCGGAGCGCGGTATCTTCAGAAACATGGCTTTTCAAGGGTGGTTTTAGCCCGTGAGGTTTCGCTCCGCAATATCGAGTTGATCGGCAAGGCGGCAGAACTGCCTTTAGAGGTGTTTGTGCATGGCGCCTTGTGCGTGTCGTACTCGGGGCAATGTCTCATGAGCAGCATGATCGGCGG
>JAKJCH010000192.1:0-2753 GCA_022706565.1 Bacillota bacterium
TGGGAAAAAGCCTCCCGGGCCAGCTGGAACCTGGTAGCCTCACTGACCTCACCGGAGGTCTGAAGTTCCTGCAGCACCGGTGCATAGAATTCCGGCTTGACGATTATCACTACGTCCTGGTAGTTCTTGGCCGCCGATCGGACCATGGTGGGCCCGCCGATGTCAATATTTTCAATGGCCTCGGCCAGATCCACATCGGGTTTGGCTATCGTCTCCCGGAAGGGATAAAGGTTGACCGCCACGATGTCGATAGGCTCAATCGCGTTGTCAGCTATTTGCTGCAAGTGTTCAGGGATACGGCGGGCCAGGATGCCGCCATGGATCTTGGGATGCAGGGTCTTGACCCGACCGTCCAGGATCTCCGGGAATCCGGTCACGTCCGCCACCTGGCGCACCTTGATGCCTGCGTCCTGCAGGGCTTTGAAGGTTCCTCCCGTGGATATGATATCGTATCCCAACTGTTCCAGACCCCGGGCGAATTCCACCACCCCGTCCTTGTTTGATACGCTGATTAGAGCTCTTTTCATTATATTTCGACCTCCTATACTATGTATACCTTGCGTCCTTCTATGTAAACCCGGCCTTCAGCCAATAATTGCAGCACCTGCCAGTACAGTTGGTGTTCCTGCACCAAGATGCGCTCTGCCAGGCTGTCTTCAGTATCGTTTTCCTCAACCGGCACTACTGCTTGTCTAATTATGGGTCCGGTATCCATGCCCTGGTCGACGAAATGCACGGTACAGCCGCTGTATTTGACCCCGTACTCGACTGCCTGCCGCTGGGCATGCAACCCCGGAAAAGACGGCAGCAGGGCGGGGTGGATATTGAGCACCCGATCCTGGTAGGCCTTCAGGATGACCCGGCCTACCAGCCGCATGTAGCCAGCCAGGACCACAAAATCTATTCCTTCCCCCTGCAGGTGGCGAACCAGTTCGGACTCGTAAGCATCCCGGTCGGGGAACGCCTTGGGATCGATAAACAAGGCCTTTATCCCCAGATTCCGGGCCCGTTCCAAAGCCGGGGCCGAGGCTTGATCGGATATCAGCAGGCAAATATCAGCCTGCAATTGACCATTTTGGCTAGCCTCCTGAATGGCCAGGAAGTTGCTGCCCCGTCCGGAAGCCAGAACCGCCAGCCGCAGCCTTTTGGGCGGTGTTACCTGCCGCATCAGCGCAGCCACCGGTCGTCGAACCCGACCTGCCCGATGACTAAAGGCTCCTGACCCACCAAACGTAACCGCATCAGTATCTCCTTGACCTTCTCCGGAGCTACCACCAGGACGTATCCAATCCCCATATTGAAGGTGCGCAACATTTCCTGGGGTTCAACTTGGCCCAGGCGGGCGATCATATCGAATATGGGATGCGGTTCCAGGGCGTCAGTGACTATATCCGGACGCAAGCCGGCCGGCATGATTCTCTGTAGGTTCTCGACCAGCCCTCCGCCGGTAATATGGGCCATGCCCCGCACTTCGATCTCCTCCAGCAGGGTCAGTATTGAATGGACGTAGATGCGGGTAGGTGTAAGCAGGGCCTCTCCCAACGACTGGCCCAGTTCCTCCACATGCTGCCCTAATTTCAATCCCGCATCTTCCAAAAGTACCTTGCGGGCCAGGGAATAGCCATTGGAATGGAGTCCGGAAGATTTCAGGCCTACCAAGGCGTCGCCATGCTTGATGGTGGAGCCGTTGATCAGGCGCGAGCGTTCCACCACGCCCACCGCGAAACCAGCCATGTCGAATTCATCTACCCCATAGAAACCGGGCATTTCGGCGGTTTCCCCGCCAATGAGGGCACAGCCGGCCTGCAGGCAGCCCTCGCTGACCCCTTTGACCAGTTCTTCGATCATTACCGGTTCCAATTTGCCTACCGCCAGGTAATCCAGGAAGAAGAGCGGCTCCGCCCCGTGAGCCAAAATATCATTGACGCACATGGCCACCAGGTCGATGCCGACCGTGTCATATACCCCATACATCTGGGCTACCCGCAATTTGGTGCCTACCCCGTCGGTTCCTGAAACGAGAACCGGTTCCCGGTATTTGCGGTTATCGAGAGCAAAAAAACCTCCAAAGGCGCCGATGCCTTCCAGTACCTCAGGCCTTTTGGTGCGGTCCACCCATTTCTTGATCATTTCTACCGAGCGGTTGGCGGCGTCGATGTCGACCCCGGCCCGTTTGTAAGTAGATCCTTTGTCTCCATCCATGAGAATTCGTTCCCCTTCCTGGTTAAGACTTGGTTTATCGGCCAGCCGGGTAGTCGCCGCAGAAGCAGGCGGCGCAGAATTCCTCGCCCTCCGTCTTCAGAGCCGCGAACATACCCTCCTTGCTAATGTAATGCAGGCTGTCAGCCCCGATGAAATCGCTGATCTCGCTGATATTCATGGAACTGGCAATAAGTTCTTCCCGGCGGGAAGTGTCTATACCATAATAGCATGGATACTGGGTAGGCGGGGAAGCAACCATGAAATGAATCTCCCGGGCGCCGGCTTTGCGCACCATTTGCACGATCTGTTTGCTGGTGGTGCCCCGCACGATGGAATCATCGATCATGATCACCCGTTGGCCGGCTACCACCTCAGGAATGACATTCAGCTTCAAACGAACTCCCAGCTCGCGCATCTGCTGGGTGGGTTGGATAAAGGTTCGCCCCATGTATCGGTTGCGAATCAGGCCTTGCTCGAAAGGCAGTCCCGATTCCTGGGCATAGCCCAGAGCCGCGGCGGTTCCGGACTCCGGCACCGGTATCACGATATCT
>JAKJCH010000192.1:2797-3177 GCA_022706565.1 Bacillota bacterium
CCCGCCGCATGCGGTTGACATTGCGCCCGTCGATGTTGCTGTCAGGCCGGGCGAAATAGATATACTCAAAGATACAATGGGCCCGGCGGGCTGATTTGGCCAGCTGCTGGGACCGCAAGCCTTGGCCGTCGATGACCACCATCTCGCCCGGCTCCACGTCCCGGACGAATTTTGCCCCCACCGTGTCCAGGGCGGCTGATTCCGAGGCCAGCAGGTAATCACCATCCAGCAGACCGATGCAGAGAGGGCGGATGCCCATTGGGTCGCGCAGACCCACCATCTGGTTCTCGGTCATTATTATCAGGGCAAAAGCCCCCTTGGCATCGATCATCGATTTGGCCAGGGCATCCTCCATGGTGTCCTGGGAGTAGCGGGCCATC